>NZ_JBSGHG010000002.1:0-86066 GCF_053604275.1 Streptomyces sp. NPDC004051
CTTGTCGCCGAGCAGGGCCTTGGGACGGCGGCGCGGACGGCCGGGGCGGCCGGCGACGGGCGGGATGCCGTCGACCAGGGCGAGGGTCTGGGTGACGTCATTGACGTTGGCCGCGGTCGTGATGACCTTGAGCGGGGTGCCGCAGCCGTCGCAGATCAGGTGGTGTTTGCTGCCCGTCTTGCGCCGGTCGACCGGCGACGGACCGGTGTCGGCACCCCCTTTTTCGCGCGGATGTGGGAGCCGTCCACACACGCGCGAGACCAGTCGAGTTCGCCGGCCGCGTTCAGCTCGGCGAGCAGGATGCGGTGCAGCTGGTCGAAGACGCCGGCCCGCTGCCAGCGGTCCAGGCGCCGCCAGCAGGTCTGCCCGGAGCCGAACCCCAGCTCAGGGGGCAGGAGTTGCCAGGCTATGTCGTTGTGGAGGACGTAGAGGATGCCCTGCAGGCAGAGCCGGTCCGGCACCGGGCGCGGCCCCGGTGCCTTCTCCGGCCAGGGCGGCAGCAGCGGTTCGATCAGTGCCCACAAGTCGTCGTCCACGATCCACGGCCGGGTACTCACACCCTCCCGAACGGCCGAATCCTCACATCGGTCACGGCCTACCAGGCCACTTCAACAAGATCGTGTTACGAGCTCTAAGGTGTCGATCGACTGACTGTGCTGCTTTGGCCGCGTAGTTGACAGCCTTGCCCGCCCAAACCGGCTCTTGCTGATTGACGTTGCGCGGCGTACCGACCCGCTTGACGAGGAGACGGCTGGAGGCGACGCCGACCTTGTATCCCGTGCTGGGCAATTCGGGGTCGTTCGGCCACCGGGCTTCAAGCCGCTTCACCAAGTCAATGCTGAATCTTTCAACTGTGATTCCGGCGGTCAGCGCGCGCTCGTACCGGCGGTCCCCCCAGAAGAGTGCAAAGGCGCCGTCACCCTGAATCGCCAGGAAGTCAGCTTCGAACTCGTCGAAGATCCGGACGACTCCACCTGTGCTGGCCTCGTAGATACTGGCGGTGCTCGCCGCCCATTTTCCGGTGCCCAACTTGGTGGAGCCCTTCAAGTCCGCGACGACGGCAACCGCGTCCGTGACCTTGTGCCATTTCCGCGCGGTGATCGGCAGCGCCGGCACGTCGAGGCCGTGCCCCTTGTCCACAACGTCCGGGGTGGACGCGAACTCGTCCTTCGCCTTCTGGTCGAGCTCCTCGATCAGGTCCTCGAGTTTTACGTCAGTCACGGACATCCCCTCCCGCTCGGTCCCACGGCTTCCACGGTACGGGAGGGGTGTGACAAAGCCTGGCGAGCGCAAACCAGCTGTGGACCGCGAAGCCATGGCCCACGCCCCTCCTACCGCCCGCGTCGGCGTGAGGTCGGCACCTGGCGGCCAGCCTGGACAAATAGAGAGCATCCTGGTCTCAGTTGTGGTCTCGTTCACCTCCGTTCAGGGGCCCCCGGAAACCCTTCCGCCTCCCGCTCCGTCGCAGGCCAGAACGTACGCGCCCTCCCCCGAACCCCCTAGCGAACATTTGGAAAGCGTGTTGGGGGCAACCCCTCACGAGTTCGAATCTCGTATCCTCCGCCAGTGCCTCACCGGGCACGAAATCGAAGGGCCCCACCGTTCGCGGTGGGGCCCTTCGACGTGTTCCAGCCCTCCTCGCGGACGCCTCGCCCCTCACCCGTGCTCCTCGGGTGCGAAGCTGGGCTCCACGGGCGCGCGGGCCCATACTGGTGGTGATGACAAAGCCAGGTGCACCGAAGCGCGTTCTGCCCACCAGCCCCTTCAAAACCCCGGTCTCGCCGCCTCCCAAGCACTTCGCGGTGGGCGACCAGGTCACACACGACATGTACGGTCTCGGCCGCGTGATCGGCGTCGAGGACGGGATCGCCGCACTCGTGGATTTCGGTTCGGCCCAGGAACGGATCCCGAGCCCGTACGCCAAGATGAGCAAGCTCTGACCGGCTCCCCGGTGGGGGCGGCTCAGGGGTCGATGCGGATGGAGTGGGATTCGGTCACCTGGTCCACCTCCGAGACCCTGATGGTCGCCTTCATCGTCCAGGTGCCGGGAAGGGGGAGGGTGAGGTCGCTGGTGGCCCAGTAGCCGCCGCGGTCGGTCAGGCCCGCGTCGATGGGGCCGACGTCCTTCTCCTCGAGGGTGAAGGACAGGCGGAGCTCCGGGACCGAGTCCAGGGCGCCGTCGGGGGCGAACGCCACCGCCTGGATGCCGTTCTCCCCGACCTTGCCCGGGTCCAGGGTGATCTGCACGCTGCCCCTCCCGCCGGGGGTGCCGACGGAGTAGGGGATGGTGACCACCGTCGCCGCGGGCAGTCCGGCGACCGGGGCGCTCTCGGCCGCCTTCGCCGCCTCGGCCTCGGCACGGGCCGGGAGGGTGCTGGTCAGCACCGATGTGATCAACAGCACCACGACCGCCACGGCCGCCTCCGCCAGGACGGAGACGCGCAGACCTCGCCGGTGGCGGTCGGAGGCGGACGGTTCGGGGGATGTCCGGGCGTCGGAGGGCAGGTGTGCGGGGGGCGCGGGGGGCGTCTCGCCCGGGGCGGGGGTGGTCACGAGTTCCGGGACCCGCTGCCGCGTCGCCGCCGGCTCCTCCGGCGTCTCCCCCTCCGCCGCGGCCGTCGCCAGGCGGATGGTCCAGCGGCGGGACAGGGCCGCTGCCAGGAGCAGTACGGCCGTCATCACGAGCTTGGCGATCAGGACCCTCCCGTACGCCGAGTCCCCGAGCGCCGTCCAGGAGCCGAGACCCCGCCAGGACTGGTAGACGCCGGTGACGACGAGCACCGTCACGCAGAGGAAGGCGAGGCGGGAGAAGCGGACGACCGTGGCGACGGGGAGCGGGGTCCCGGCGCGGAACAGGATGGTGAGCAGGGCCACCAGACCGCCGAGCCAGCAGGCCGTCGCCAGCAGGTGCAGCACCGAGGACGTCATCGCCAGCGGGACCTGGATACCGGCCGAGGCGTGCTCGGCGGCCGCCCAGGTCAGCGCCAGCGCGACGGCCAGGACACCGCCCACGGCGAGTTGGGCGGGCGGTGTCCGGTCGCCCGACTCGCCGTGGCCGGCGTCCGGCTCACGGCGGTGCGCGACGCGGGACAGCCGCAGGAGGACTACCGCCGTCAGCACCAGCAGCACCACCCGGGCCAGCATGGCGACGGCCGGCCGCCCGGTGAGGATGTCGGTGAAGGCCGCCAGGTCGAACGCCGTCGCGGGCGACGAGCCGTTCTCGTACGGGGCCCGCAGGACGAGGAGGGCCAGGGTGGCCGTCAGCAGCGTCCACCAGCCCGTGACCAGCGGCGTCCGCAGCGGGGCGGTGTCCGGCGGGCGGCACAGGGCCGCGAACGCCACCGTGCCGATGAGCAGGGTGGCGGCGACGTACGCGAGGTAGCGGCCGGTGTTGTAGAGGCTCGAGGTGACCGGGTGCTCCGCCGGGTCCTCGGGTGCGGCGGGCGCGGAGGGCGAGGGTTTGCCGATGGAGAACGTGAAGGCGCCGGAGACGGGGTGGCTGTCCGCGGAGACCACCCGCCAGGCGACCGTGTAGGTGCCCTCGTCGAGCCCGTCGGGCAGGTCGACACGCGCGGTGTCGGACCTGTCCTCGGCGTGCCGCGGTTCGCCCAGCTTCACCCGGTGGTTGTCGGGGCTGTAGACCCGGAAGGAGTCCTCGAGCAGGGCGACGGACTCCGTGAAGGTCATGGTGACGTGCTGCGGGGCGGACTTGACGACGCTTCCGCTCTCGGGGACGGTCTCGCGGACGGCCGCGTGCGCGCTCGCCGGTCCGGCGCTGCCCAGGAGGAGCAGGACCAGCACGGTGCCCAGCAGCACCAGCCCCTGAAGTCGCCGGGCCCCGTGGACCGTTCCCCGGTCGCGTCCGCCCTCGCCCGCCGCCCCGCTGCGCCGTCGCTGCACGTCGTTTCCCGCCTTCCGGCAATCCGGCTTCAGACTGAGTACGGAGGGGAGGCGCCGAACACTCACCTCTCCGGCAGAAACCCCACGGTACGGGCGGAGCCGTCACCCGCCGAAGGCCGCCTCCCGGGTGAGGAAGGCGAGTCGGGCCCGCTTCTCCGGCAGGTACACGTCCGGCAGGTCGATCTCGGGCAGGACGACCGCGGGGCCGGCCGTGAACCCCTGCCGCAGGAAGCGGTCGACCGCCTTCTCGTTGGCCACGTCCGGGTCGACCACCACGCGCTCGCGGTCCGGGTCCAGCAGCACGAACCCGACGACGGCGGCGAGCAGCACGGCCGTCCACCCGGGGCGCGCGCCTCCCGGGGCGGCGGGGGCGAGCAGCAGGTGGAGGCCGATGTCGCCGGGTTCGACGGGATAGCACTCACCGACCCGGTCGGCCTCCGGTTCGTAGGTCTGGAACAGGGCGGCCGGCTCACCGTCCTTGACGAGGAGGTACGCGTGGTGGGTGTCGAGCGTGTCCATGTGGACGTAGATCTCCGCCACCTGGCGCTCGGTCAGGCCGTTCATGCCCCAGAAGACGGCGCGTTCCCCGCTCACCCAGCGGTGCAGCACGGGCGCGTCGGCCGACGGGTCGAGCGGCAGGACGCGCAGGGCGCCGAAGCCGTCGACCACCTGCTCGTGGACGGCCTCGCGGGAGTCGTACAGGTCAGACATCGGTCTCCTTCCGCAACCGCGCCCAGTCGGTGACGACCGGGACGAGGTCTCCCGCGAGCCACAGGGCCAGTTGGTCTCGGTGATGGGGTGATCCCGGGACGCCCGAGGCGCCGAACGGCACCACCCAGCGGCTGTCCTCACGGCGGGCCAGGTCCCAGACGTACCGGGCGGCCGGGCCGCGCGCCGCGAGGTCGGTGAGGCCGGGCACGGAGGAGGTGCACAGCACGCAGTCGTGGTCGCCCGACAGACCGGGTTCGTCGTACGGCGTCGTGGGCGGCAACGCCCGCCAGGGCGCCGTCCGGTGGGTGTCGCCCCAGGTGCCGGCGGGCGGCCGCTCGGCCACTTCCTCCAGTGCCGCGCGGACCGCGGCCGGGCGGTCGATGCCGTACAACTCCTCCGCCGTCAGGAGGTGTTCGAGCGCGAAGCCGATGCGCGGGAGCAGCGCCAGCCAGGGCAGGAAGATGTCCGGCACGGCCGGGGGCGTGGCCAGTGCGGCGAACGCGGGGTGTTCCGCGAGCCGCCGTACGACCGCGCCGCGCACCGCGGCGAAGACGGCCGCGTCGGCGCTGTCCGCGTCCATCCGCCGGTTCCAGCGCAGCAGCCGGTCGCGCAGACCGGCCGCCGGTCCGCTCAGGCCGTCGAGGGCGGCGAGGTGGTCCAGCAGGGCGGCGGCGGAGGCGAGGTGGGTGTCCCTGTGGAGGGCGGGCATGTCGGCCGCGGACCAGCGCTCCTTCCGCGCGAGCAGGGCGGCGATGCGGTCGGCGCGGTGCGGCGGTGCGAACTCGACCCCGAGGGGGGCCGCCGGACCGCGCTGGTTCGCCATCACGGCGACACCCTCGGTCAGCCCGGCGCGCGGCGGCTCGTGCCACCCCCGCCAGTCGTGGCCGGGCTCCCACGCGGGCACCGGACGGATCCCGTTGGCCTCGGCCCGGACCGGCACCCGGCCGGCCACCCGGTGCAGCGTGCCGCCTTCGGTGTCGGCGGCCTGGATCACGTTGACGGGCTCGGCCCACAGGTCGGCGGCCCGGTCCACGTCGGCGACCCGGCGGGCCCGCAGCAGCGGCAGCAGGGCGCCGAAGCCGAGGTCCCCGGTGACCCGCGGCGGGTAGCGCAGGGCGAGGGCGACCGGGGGCACGCCGGGCTCGGCAACGCCGTCGTCGAGGCCCTCGGGACCCCCGACGACCACCGGCCCGCGGTCGGTCTCGATCACCTCGACCCCGACCGGTTCCTCGCCGGCGACCTCGATGGTCTCGGTGTGCCGGGCGGCCCGCCGCCAGACCCCGTCCGGGCCGAGCGCCTCCACCCCTGCGCCCGTACGCCGCAGCTGCTCCCGGTAGAGGTCCTGGTAGTCGGCCATGGCATTGGTGATCGCCCAGGCGACCGTACCGGTGTGACCGAAGTGGGCGATGCCCGGGACACCGGGCACGGCGAGGCCGACGACGTCGAACTCCGGGCAGGACAGGTGGATCTGCTGGTAGACGCCGGGGTCCTCGATGAAGCGGTGCGGGTCCCCCGCGATGACGGCCCGCCCGGTCACCGTCCGCTCCCCCGTGACCAGCCAGCCGTTGCTGCCGGAGGTGCCGGGGCCGTCGGCGGCGAACAGCCCGACGGCGTCCGCGCCGAGGTGCGCGGCGACCCGCTCGCGCCAGAGCTTCGCGGGGAAGCCGGCGAACAGGATGTGCGTGGCGATCCAGACCGCGAGCGGTGTCCAGGGCTCCCACCGGCCGGGTGTGAGGCCCACCCGGGCGAACTCGGGGGCGGTGGCGGAGGACAGCCCCTCGTTGACGCCCGCCACGTACGCCCGCAGCCAGTGCGCCGTCGTCGTGTCCCGTCGTTCCAGCTCGGTGAAGCAGCGGCGGGCCGTGTCGGCCAGGCGGGCGCGCCGGGCGAAGCGGTCCCAGGGGAGGGCCTCGGGGCCGAGGAAGGACGCCGAGGTGCCCTGCGCCCTGTGCCGCTCGACCTCCAGCTGCCAGGCGCGGTCGAGGGCGGTGACCCGGCCCTGGAGACGGGCGAGTCCGACCGCGTCGTCCGCACGCAGATGCGGGATCCCCCAATCGTCCCGAAAGATCTCACCGGTCACCGTGCCCCCGCTTCCTTTAGGTTAGGCTCCCCTAAGTAAACCGTGGGCGGAATCGTACGCGAAAGGCGAATACGCGAGGAGGCGGGGCCGGGAGGAGGCGGGGCCGGGGGGGGCGTCGGCGCCGACGGGGCCACGGCGTCGACCTCGCACCCCGCCCCGGGTGACGGACATCACGGGAACACCCGCGGGAGGAACGGGCCGGCAACCCGGCCACACCCACCCCCTTTGACGGAAATCGACCACGACTCGCCCGGACTTGCCCACGTGTCCGAGCCGTGAGGCTGCGCCCGGAACGTCTCGACCGGTAGGCTTTCCGTGTGATCTTCAAGCGCATCGGAAACGGCCGGCCGTACCCCGACCACGGCCGGGAAAGCACCCGGCAGTGGGCGGACGTCGCGCCGCGCCCGGTCCGCCTCGATCAGCTCGTCACGACGAAGCAGCAACTCGACCTCGAGACCCTCCTCGCCGAGGACTCGACCTTCTACGGCGACCTCTTCGCGCACGTCGTGAAGTGGCAGGGCGATCTCTACCTGGAGGACGGCCTGCACCGCGCGGTGCGGGCGGCGCTCCAGCAGCGCCAGGTGCTGCACGCCCGCGTCCTCGAGCTGAGCTGACCCTCCCCGGGCTCCGTCCGGGACCCCCGCCCGCCGCTCCGGCTGCGCGGAGCCGGCCTCGGGTGAAACCTGACCGAGCCCGCTTTGACCCTTTCGGGTTGGACTGCGTGGCATCCGATGATCATCTAGTAGGCATTACCGTCGGAGCGCACTACGCTGCGCCCATGAGCATGCTCACTCCTCCCGGCATGGGCGGCCAGTACCGGATCCGGGGTGACAGGTACCCGCGGATGCGCCGACCCCGTCGCCGCGGCAGGCTCGTCGCTCTGGCCACCGCGTCCCTCGCGGTGCTCGGCGTGGCCGGCTGGGGCACGCTGCAGCTCTTCGACGTCTTCACCGGCGACGGGAACCCCGCCTCCGCGGTCGGAGTCAAGGCGGACTGCACCCCCGGGGCGAGCCCTTCGCCGAGCCCCGTTCCCGCCCGCAGCACCGCGCTCCCCGAACCCGGCCGGATCACGGTCAACGTCCTCAACGCCACGACCCGCAGCGGGCTGGCCCAGAAGACCGCCGACGAGCTGAAGAAGCGCGGCTTCAAGATCGGCGACATCGGCAACGCGACCGAGGAGTACGACAAGAAGGTCAAGGGCACCGGTGTGCTGCTCGGGCCCACGTCCGCGCTCACGTCCTCGCTGCCGGTGCTCGGCGCTCAGCTCGCCGACGCCGAACGCCGTACCGAGGCGTCCCGCAAGGGCGGCGAGCTCGACCTCATCATCGGCGACGGCTTCACCCGGCTGACGGCGGAAGCGGACGCCGGCCGGGCCCTGACCGCGCTGACCGCCCCCAAGCCGACGCCCACCGCCAAGAAGGGCTGCTGAAGCCGCGGCGGCCGCACGGGGGCGGTTGCTCCCGGACGGTCGCGGGACAGGGGCCCACACGCGCACCGACGGGGGCCCGCGCGTACCGCCGGGCCGCCGCTCGGTCTGGATTCGGCTGTTCGGCTGTTCGGGTGTTCGGCTATTCGGCCGACCCGTACATCCGGTCCCCCGCGTCGCCGAGGCCCGGCACGATGTAGCCGTGCTCGTTGAGGCGCTCGTCGACCGACGCGGTCACGACGGTCACCGGGGTGCCGGCCAGCTCGCGCTCCATGACCTCGACGCCCTCCGGCGCGGCCAGCAGCACCACGGCGGTCACGTCGTCCGCGCCCCGCTTGATCAGTTCCTGGATCGCGGCGACCAGCGTGCCGCCGGTGGCGAGCATCGGGTCCAGGACGTACACCTGGCGGCCGGACAGGTCCTCCGGCATCCGGGTGGCGTACGTCGCCGCCTGCAGGGTCTCCTCGTTGCGGATCATGCCGAGGAAACCCACCTCGGCGGTCGGCAGCAGCCGGACCATGCCGTCCAGCATGCCCAGACCGGCCCGCAGGATCGGCACCACCAGCGGGCGCGGGTGGGACAGCTTGACACCCGTGGTCGGCTCCACCGGCGTCCGGATGTCGACCTGTTCGGTGCGCACGTCACGCGTGGCCTCGTAGGCGAGCAGGGTGACCAGCTCGTCGGCGAGGCGACGGAAGGTAGCGGAGTCGGTGCGCCGGTCGCGCAGCGTGGTGAGCTTGTGTGCGACCAGGGGGTGGTCGACGACGTGGAGACGCATGTCCCCACATTAACCGGGCCTGACCGGGCCCCGTTCCCCGTGGGGGCAAGCCCTTCGACCCGCCACCACTCCTTCGCTGGCGTCAAACCACCTGTCCGGGGGAAAGTGGGAGGGACGGACTGGGGTGATGAAGCAATGCCTGAGCGGGATTCCCGAGACGAGCCGTCGACACGCAGAACACCCGGGACATCCGGGGCACCCGGGACGCCCGGGACACCCAGGCCCCCCGGCACACTCGGAGCACGCGGAAGACGCGGCGCGCCCGGGCCGTCCGGCGCATCCGGCGGCCCGGAGGGGCCCTACGTGTCCGGTGCCCCCGGCACGACCGGCCCGCCCGGGGCCGACGAGACGGAGGCCGAGCGGCGGCAGCGCCGTGCCCGGTTCCTGCGCGAACTCGCCGAGGCCCGGGAGCTGCGCAACCGGGTCCAGCCGCGCCGCGCCAAGGCGGCCAGGCTGCGGCACGCGATGCGCATGCGGACCTTCCGCTGGTAGGACCCGTGAGGAATTCCCGCCAGGACCCCGTCGGGCCCCGGCGCCGAAAGGGTGAGCGGGCACGGGAAGCTCACGACGCATGCGGGTGTTTGCCGTAGTGGCCCTACGGGCCGGACGGGCGGAGCCGCGTACGATCCGCGTATGGCGAGGGCGAGCACGCCGACGGGCCCCCACGGGAGCACTCGGCGGCGTGGGTGCAAAACTGCCGGACACAGGGGGCCGAAGACATCCCCTGACGGCCTTGTTTCTGCCACGATTCCGAGTGGGCGGGGGCGGGCTCGAAGAGCACTCCCCGTCCGCAACCTCCGCCGGGGGGACCCCCGACCGGCACACCTAAGACCAGTGGGAGAGTCACGGTGTACTTCGCCGCACTGCTCGCGCGCACCGAAGACGGGTGGGAAGCGAGCGACACGGAACTCGACGATGTGGAGACCCTGGCCGACCTGGCCGACCTGGCCCGGGAGGCCGCGCCCGACGAGGACACGGTGCTCGTGCTGATCGAGCAGGAGGACGGCTGGTTCGGCGTCGTCCGCGTGGACGGCGAGGAGGACCCTCGTATCTACGTGTCCGACGCCGCGGCCGCCGCCCGCAGCAGTTACGGCGAGATCCTGCTCACCGACGAACTGCTCGGCCGGCAGCCCGGCGACGACGGCACCGACCTGGACGCCCTCGACCTCGACGGCACGGAGGACGGTGAACCGGACGCCGACGACGCCGACGGCGCCGACGAGGCCGTCGCGGACGCCGGCTCCGGCGAGGCCGTGCCGCACGGGCCGGTCGGCGACGCCCGGGTCCTGGACGACCTGGGCGTGAGCGAGAAGGAACTGCGCTCGCTGTCCGGGGACGCGCTCGGCGAGATCGCCGAGGTCCTGGGCGTCTCGGAGGTCCTGGAGACCGTCCGCTGACCGGGGCCACCCGCCCGGCCGACCCGGTGCGCGACCCCTGGCGGGCCGCGATGCGGCTCGCCCTGGAGGAGGCCGAACTGGCGGTCCGGGGCGGGGACGTGCCCGTCGGCGCGGTCGTGCTGGCCCCGGACGGCAGCACCGTGCTGGCCTCCGGGCACAACGAGCGCGAGGCCGGCCCCGACCCCACGGCCCACGCGGAACTGCTCGCCCTGCGGCGGGCCGCCGCGAAGCTCGGGGAGTGGCGGCTGGCCGGCTGCACCCTCGTGGTGACGCTGGAGCCGTGCACGATGTGCGCGGGCGCGATCCAGCAGTCACGGGTGGACCGGGTCGTCTACGGCGCCCGGGACGAGAAGGCCGGTGCGGTCGGCTCCCTCTGGGACGTCGTCCGCGACCGGCGGCTCAACCACCGGCCGGAAGTCGTCGAGGGAGTGCTCGCCGAGGAGTGCGCCGACCTGCTCACGGCGTTCTTCCGGAACCGCTGAATACCGATTTCGAACCATCGCGCCCCGTGCTGTAAGGTCTCCCTCGGTAGCGTGTCCGAGCGGCCGAAGGAGCTCGCCTCGAAAGCGAGTGTGGCGCAAGTCACCGTGGGTTCAAATCCCACCGCTACCGCTCGTGAAGGGCCTCGTCGTCGGACGGGGCCCTTCGTGCGATCATGGGCCCGCTCGGCGCGTACGGGTGACGCCGGTGCACCACAGTGACAGGGGGAGGGCCGCGATGGCGGTGAACGCGAAGAAGGTCGCCGTCTATGTCCTCGCGGTCTTCGCGCTGTATGTGATCATCACGGACCCCGAAAAGGCTGCCGACTACGTCCAGATAGCGTTCGAGGGCGTCTCCGAGGCCGCGAGCGCCGTCGGGGACTTCATGACCTGGATCGCGAACGGAGGAAGCTGATGATCCGCCACCTGGTCCTCTTCAAGCTGAACGAGGGCGTCGAGCGCGACGATCCGCGCGTCGTGCGGGGCGTGGAGGCGTTCCGTTCGCTCGACGGCGAGATCCCGGAGATCCGCTTCTGGGAGTGCGCCTGGAACATCAGCGACCGGCCCATCGCCTACGACTTCGCCATCAACTCGGCGTTCGAGGACGCCGAGGCGCTGCGCCGGTACGTGGAGCACCCGAAGCACCAGGCGGGTGTCGGGCTGTGGCGCGAGTTCGCCACGTGGGTGATCGCCGACTACGAGTTCTGAGCCTCACCCCCGGAAGCCCTCCACCATGACGGTGGAGGGCTTTTGCGTGCTTTTGGGAATGAACCGCCCCTCAACACGGAATATGCGGTGCTTGCACACACTGAGCATGTCTTGTGATGCTATGACCGCTTTTGACGGATGAGTCGACCGATGAAGAGGTGGCGTTGACCGTGTCGGCCAGTACTGCGCCGCCCCAGGACCAGGTGTCCGCCCTGACCCCGGCTCCGGCTCAGTCCCCGGACCCGGCCGCCCCGGAACCGGCCCCGGCCCACCCCCCGGCACAGCCCCCCGCGTCCCCGCCCCCACCCGCGCCGTCACCGGCCAAGCGCCGCGGCGCCGACACCCGGGCCCTGACCCAGGTGCTGTTCACCCAGCTCAAGGATCTCGAGCCGGGCACGCCGGAGCACACCCGGGTGCGCACGGCGCTCATCGAGGCCAACCTGCCGCTCGTGCGCTACGCCGCCGCCCGCTTCCGCTCCCGCAACGAGCCGATGGAGGACGTGGTCCAGGTCGGCACCATCGGGCTCATCAACGCCATCGACCGCTTCGACCCGGAACGGGGCGTGCAGTTCCCGACGTTCGCGATGCCCACGGTGATCGGCGAGATCAAGCGGTACTTCCGCGACAACGTCCGCACCGTCCACGTCCCGCGCCGGCTGCACGAGTTGTGGGTGCAGGTCAACAGCGCCACCGAGGACCTCACGACCGCCTTCGGACGCTCCCCGACGACCGCCGAGATCGCCGAACGGCTGCGCATCAGCGAGGAGGACGTGCTCTCCTGCATCGAGGCCGGGCGGTCGTACCACGCCGCCTCCCTCGAGGCCGCGCAGGAGGGCGACGGACTCCCCGGCCTGCTGGACCGGCTCGGCTACGAGGATCCGGCGCTGGACGGCGTCGAACACCGCGACCTCGTCCGGCACCTGCTCGTCCAACTGCCCGAGCGGGAGCAGCGGATCCTGCTGCTGCGGTACTACAGCAATCTCACCCAGTCACAGATCAGTGTGGAGCTCGGCGTCTCGCAGATGCACGTGTCCCGGCTGCTCGCGCGCAGCTTCCAGCGGCTGAGATCCGCGAACAGGATCGACGCGTAACCCGAAAGGGGCAATCGCTCACTAGTGCCCATCTGGGCGCTTCCGGTCTGAAACACCGCCAGTTACCCTGTTTCCAGGGCTGGTTCGTCACTCGGATGTCGACATGTCACTACAGCGCGTTGCCGACATGTGACATTCTGCGGGAAGCGCGTTTGCCGAGGCTCCGGCTCCGGTATTCAGGTGAGGGCTGCGTTCCTCGGACGGGAACGTTCGCCCCGACCGTCCCGCGACCCAAAGGGGGTGGCATGTCCGCAGAACAGGGCAGCTCGAAGGTGCTCACGCTCGCGGAGAGCGAGACAGCTCCCCATGCTCTCGACTCACTCGGCCCCATCGATGACGTCCCGGCCCTCGCGGCCGCGCCCGCTCCACAGCTTCCGGACACGGCGGCCATCGACACCCGCACCCTGTCCCGCTCCCTGTTCCTGCGGCTCGCCGCGCTCGACGAGGACAGCCCGGAGCGCGGCTACGTCCGGGACACCCTGATCGAACTCAACCTCCCGCTGGTGCGGTACGCCGCGGCGCGCTTCCGCTCGCGCAACGAGCCGATGGAGGACATCGTCCAGGTCGGCACCATCGGGCTGATCAAGGCGATCGACCGCTTCGACTGCGAACGGGGCGTGGAGTTCCCGACGTTCGCGATGCCGACGGTGGTCGGCGAGATCAAGCGGTTCTTCCGCGACACGTCGTGGTCGGTGCGGGTGCCGCGCCGGCTGCAGGAGCTGCGCCTGGCGCTCACGAAGGCCGGCGACGAGCTCTCCCAGAAGCTCGACCGCTCCCCGACGGTTCCCGAACTCGCCGCGGTGCTGGGCGTGTCGGAGGAGGACGTCGTCGACGGCCTCGCGGTCGGCAACGCGTACACGGCGTCCTCGCTGGACTCCCCGGCCCCCGAGGACGACGGCGGCGAGGGCTCCCTCGCGGACCGCCTCGGCTACGAGGACACGGCGCTGGAGGGCGTGGAGTACCGGGAGTCGCTCAAGCCGCTGCTCGCCAAGCTGCCGCCGCGCGAGCGGCGGATCATCATGCTGCGGTTCTTCGCCAACATGACCCAGTCGCAGATCGGCGAGGAGGTGGGCATCTCCCAGATGCACGTCTCCCGGCTGCTCACCCGGACCCTGGCCCAGCTGCGTGAGGGCCTCATCTCGGAGGACTGAGCACGGCCGAGGCCCCGGGAACTCCGTCCCGGGGCGCGGACCACCGGCCGCCGGAACGCCCCTCGCGGGCGTGACGGCGGCCTCCGTGCGTCCGGTCGTCAGGCCAGCGCCAGCCAGGCCACCGCCGCGACGATCGCCACGACGGCGACGACACCGATGATCAGGCCGATACGCGGACCGCCACCGCTCGTCGCGGCGGCCTGCTGCCCCTGAGGGGCGTCGTCGACGAACGCGCGGAACATCTGGGTGCTGCCGGCGGGGTCGTGGTTGCCCTGGGGGGGCTGGGAGTTAGCCATGGCCCGAGACACTAGCGAATTGCCGACGCGGGCCCCAAGTGGGGGCGCGCATAACGCATCCGGCCGCGTCCGCCGTCGGCCGGACCGGCCCCGGGCACGGGGCGCCCGGCTCTGAGCACGCGGCGCCAGGGGACCCACCTGCGGGTTTACGATTCGCACTACTTGCCTTTGCCAAGTCTTAAGACGCCCGAACCCCCTTTTACTTGTCTGTGGCAACCATCAACTTCTATCGTTGCCCTAAGCAACAAACGGGAGGTGTGATGGCCGGGCAGGCGCAGTACGAGGAGCTCGTGCGGCAGTTCAGCGCTTTCGGCGCGGTGAAGCGGGAGCTCCGCCGGAGCATGCCGGCCGACTGTCCCAGCGGCTCCGCCGCGGTGCTGACGGCGCTCGGCCGCCACGGCGACATGCACATGAGCAGGCTCGCCGAGCTGCTCGTCCTCGACCTGTCGGTCACCAGCCGCCACGTCGCCCATCTGGTGGAGCGCGGATGGATCGAGCGCTCCCCCGACCCGGCCGACAGGCGCTCCCGCATCCTGCGCGTCACCCCGGCGGGCCACGCACAGCTCGACGAGTTGTTCCGGCGGACCACGCACCTGCTCGCCGAGCGCCTGGGCGACTGGTCCGACGGGGAGATCGGACAGCTCACCCTGCTCATGGCCCGGCTCAGGGACAGCTTCGGCGACTGCCGCCCCACGCCCCGCGCGACACCGCCGCCCGGCCCCGCGGAGACCACGTACACGCCCGCACACTCCTAAGAGAAGGAAGCCCATGGCAACGACCACACCGACCGGTGTGCGAGATCATGCCAAGCACGGGGGAGGCTCCACGGAAAACACCGCCCCGATGACCCACCGGCAGATCCTGGAGGCACTGTCGGGCCTGCTGCTCGGCATGTTCGCCGCGATCCTGTCCTCCACCATCGTCTCCAACGCCCTGCCCCAGATCATCACCGACCTCGGCGGCGGTCAGAGCGCCTACACCTGGGTCGTGACGGCCGCGCTGCTGTCGATGACGGCGTCCACCCCCCTGTGGGGCAAGCTCGCCGACCTGGTCAGCAAGAAGGTGCTGGTCCAGCTGGCTCTGGTGATCTTCCTCCTGGGCTCCGTGTTCGCCGGCATGGCGCAGAACTCCGGCATGCTGATCGGGGCCCGGGTCGTCCAGGGACTGGGCGCCGGCGGACTGACCGCACTGGCCCAGATCATCATGGCCGCGATGATCTCCCCCCGGGAACGCGGCCGTTACTCCGGCTACCTGGGCGCGGTCTTCGCGGTCGCGACCGTGGGCGGCCCGCTGGTCGGCGGCGTGATCACCGACACCTCCTGGCTCGGCTGGCGCTGGTGCCTGTACGTCGGTGTGCCGTTCGCACTGATCGCCCTGGTCGTCCTGCAGAAGACGCTGCACCTGCCGGAGACCAGGCGCGAGGTGAAGGTCGACTGGGCCGGCGCCTTCTTCGTCACCGCGGCCGTCAGTCTGCTGCTGATCTGGGTCACCTTCGCCGACGACAGGTTCGCCTGGCTGTCCTGGCAGACGTACGTGATGCTCGGGGGCGCGATCCTGCTCGCCCTGGTCTTCCTCTTCATCGAGACGAGGGCCTCCGAGCCGATCATCCCGCTGCGGCTGTTCCGCAACAGCACCATCACGCTGGCCTCGGTCGCCTCGCTGTTCGTCGGCATCGGGATGTTCGCCGGCACCATCTTCTTCAGCCAGTACTTCCAGCTGGCGCGGAACGAGTCCCCGACCATGTCGGGTGTCCTGACCATCCCGATGATCGCCGGCCTGTTCGTGTCGTCGACCGTCTCCGGTCTGATCATCACCCGGACCGGGAAGTGGAAGGCCTGGCTGGTCTCCGGCGGTGTGCTGCTGACCGCCGGCCTGGGACTGCTGGGCACCATGCGCTACGACACCCCGTACTGGCACATCGGCGTCTTCATGGCGCTCATGGGCCTCGGCGTCGGCATGATGATGCAGAACCTGGTGCTGGCCACCCAGAACCAGGTCGCCCCGGGCGACCTCGGCGCCGCCAGTTCGGTCGTCACCTTCTTCCGGTCGCTCGGCGGCGCGGTGGGCGTCTCGGTGCTCGGTTCCGTGATGACGACCCGGATCAGTCACTACGCCGAGGACACCATCGGCACGCTGAGCCCGCAGGAGCAGGCCGGTGCCGCCGAGGCGCTCGGCTCCGGCGAACTGCCGGACATGGACCTGCTGCCCGCGGGCGTCCGCACCTGGCTGGAGAGCGCCTACGGACACGGCATCGCCGACATCTTCCTGTACGTCGCCCCGGTCGCGTTCCTCGCCTTCCTGGTGACCCTGTTCATCAAGGAGGTCCCGCTGCGGACCACGGGCGCGCTGACCCAGGCCGTCGAGACCCGGACCGAGACCCGGGCACCGGCGACGGCCTCGTCGGCGACGGGGACATCGACGGTCGGGGCCTCCGGGCCGGAGTCGCACCGCTCTCCGGACCCCGAGTCCACCTAGGCTGCCCCCATGGCACCGAACATCGCGACGAACACCCGTGTGTCGCTCGACGAGCTGCTGGACTTCGTACGCCCCCGGCACCGCGCGATCCTGCTGACCCGGCGGGCCGACGGCAGCCCCCAGGGCTCCCCGCTGACCTGCGGGGTCGACGACTCGGGCCGGATCGTGGTCTCCACCTACCCGGAACGCGCCAAGACGCGCAACGCCAAGAGGGACAGCCGGGTGAGCCTGATCGTCCTCAGCGACGACTGGAACGGGCCCTGGGTGCAGATCGACGGCACGGCCGAGGTGGTGGACCTGCCCGAGTCGGTGGAGCCGCTGGTGGAGTACTACCGGAACATCGCCGGGGAGCACCCCGACTGGGACGAGTACCGGGCGGCCATGGTGAGGCAGGGCAAGTCGGTCATCCGGATCACCCCGGAGCGGTGGGGGCCGGTGGCGACGGGCGGATTCCCGGCGCGGCTGGTCGAAGGGGAGCAGGGCGAGCAGAGCGAGTAGAGCAAGCAGAGCGGGCGGAAGGAGCCGGGGGCACGAGGGAGAGCGCGGGGCGGGTCAGTCCCGGCTCCGCGCCACCATCACCTCGATGCCCGCCACCAGCAGGTCCAGGGCGAAGACGAAGTCCCGCTCCATCATCTCCTCGACCGTGTCGCCGCCCCGGGCCTCCATGGCCCTCGTCGACTCCTCGATGACCCCGGGGGCGCCCGGCCACCGCGCCACCTCGGTCATGGCGTGCCGGTGGTACTCGTCGGGGGTCATCCCGGCCCCGGCGACCCGGGCGTGGAAGTGGTTCTCGATCGTGCCGTACCCGTACACGAACTGGAAGACGGCCGAGACGGCGCCGGTGATGCCGTGCTCCGGAAGCCCCGTCCTGCGGATGACCCGCTGCACGGCACCGGAGAACGACAGCGCCCGGGGCCCGATGTCGAGGAACCTCCCGGCCAGCGGCGACAGCCAGGGGTGGCGCACGAGCATGGCCCGGTACTCCCCGGCCAGCGCGCGCAACTGGTTGCGCCAGTCCTCGTCGGCGTCCGGGTCGGGCAGCGCGAGACCGTCGTAGGCCGTGTCCAGGGCGAGCTCGAGCAGGTCGTCCTTGGTGTCGACGTACCAGTAGACGGACATCGCCGTGACGTTCAGCTCGGCCGCGAGCCGTCGCATGGAGAACTTGTCCAGGCCCTCGGCGTCCAGCAGCCGTACGGCGGCCTCCGTGATCCGCTCCCGGTCCAGTCCCGAGGGCTGTCCGCCGCCGCGCCCGCCGTGCCGGGCCCGGTCCTCCAGCCAGACACTGGGGCGCGCCGGGCCCCCGGACCGCTGGGCTGTCGCCATGGCGTACCTTCCTCGACTTTCCGACGCCGTTTCATGCTAGGTCCTGCCCGGGTTCCCGCAGGGACACGGACGTGCGGGAGGGATCATGTGGCCTGCGCCCCCGCGTCCGCCCTGCCCGCCCGGTGCAGCAGCGCCGCCGCCAGCAGTCCGCCGAGCAGCACGGCCGACGCCCCCACCAGCTGGCTGGTCTCCAGTCCGGAGGAGAACGCCTCGGTGATACGGTCCCGTTCGCCCGCCGAGTCCGCCGCGGCCAGCGCCGCCGGGAGCGAGCCGGCCTCCACCGTGATCAGCGCGGCGAAACGGGCGCCCAGCACCGCGCCCAGTACGGCGACCCCCAGCCCGTTGCCGAACTCGGCGAGCGTGCCGTTGATCCCGGCGCCGACGCCCGCCTTCTCCTGGGGGATGGAACTCATGATCGCGTGGGCCATGACCGGGTTGGCGACCGCGGTGCCCACCCCGATCAGGACCAGGCCCAGCAGGGTGCCCGGGTAGCCGTGCTCGGTGAGGGCGGCGATGGACACCAGCCCGCCGGACATCAGCGTCATGCCCAGCGCGATGGAGACCGGCACGCCCATGTTCGCCGTCGCCCTCGCGGCCAGTCCGGTGAAGTTGAGCGCGACGACGGCCAGGGCCAGCGGCGCCGTGCGCAGGCCGGCCTCCAGAGGCCCGTAGCCGAGTACGAACTGCAGGTGCTGGGTGAGCAGGAACAGCGCGCCGCCCATGCCGAAGGTGATCAGCGTCGCCCCGGCGACCGCGCCCGTGAACCGGCGGTTCCCGAAGAAGCTCAGGTCGAGCATGGGGTACGGGATCCGGCTCTCCCAGTAGGCGAAGACGCCGAGAACGGCGACGGCGGTGAGCGCGGTCCCCAGGACGCGGGCCGAGGTCCAGCCGTGCTCGGGCCCGGAGATGATCGCGTACACCAGGGCCGTCATGCCGATGGTGGAGAGCAGCGCGCCGAGCAGGTCGGGCCGGTCGCCCTCCGGGTTCTTCGACTCCGGGACGAGCACCACGACGGCAACCAGGCCGAGCGCCGCGATCGGCAGGTTGATGAGGAAGATCGCGCCCCACCAGAAGTGGTTCAGCACGAAGCCGCCGAGGAGCGGGCCGGTGGCGAAGCCGAGCGCGTTGACCGCGCTCCAGACGCCGATGGCCTTGGTCTGCTCCTCGGGCGGGAAGATCTGCATCGCCACGGCCAGCGTGGTGGTCAGCAACAGGGCGCCGCCGATACCCATTCCGGCCCGTGCCGCGATCAACTGGCCCGACGAATCGGCCAGTCCGGCCACCAGCGAACCGGCGCCGAACAGGGCCAGGCCCGCGGCCAGCATCTTCTTGCGGCCGTAGCGGTCCGCGGCGTTGCCCGCGCTGAGCAGCAGGCCCGACTGCACGAGCGAGTACGCGTTGATCATCCACTGGATGTCGGCGGTCGACGCGTCCATCTCGCGGGTGAGCGAGGGGATCGCCACGTTCAGGACGGTGTTGTCGAGCAGCACGGTGAGCTGCGCGAGACAGATGACACCGAGGATCAGCCAGCGCCGGGGGTGCCCCTGGGGCCGCGGTGCCCGGTCGTCCGCGACCCGGCCGGGGGTCTGCTCCCGGGGAGACGGGGACGTCGTCATGCTGTACACCGTAGAATAATTCTTATACGGCGTACAGTCAGCTGGTCAGGGCCCGGGCCCGGCGGCCCGGGCCCGGCCGACGCACGCGGGGTCACGACGCCGATCACCGCTGTCGGCGCACGGAACCGCCGACGCGTCGCGTCCCCGGGGCGCGCGGGCGCGGTCGTCGCCGTCCGCTCACCCGACCGCAGGCTTGATCATGTACCCGGCACCGCGCCGGGTGTGGATCATCGGCTCCCGGCCGGCGTCGATCTTCCGGCGCAGATACGAGATGTACAGCTCGACGACGTTGGCCTTCCCGCCGAAGTCGTAGGACCAGACCCGGTCGAGGATCTGCGCCTTGCTGAGCACGCGCCGCGGGTTGCGCATCAGAAAGCGCAGCAGTTCGAACTCGGTGGCGGTGAGGTGGATGTGCTCCCCGCCCCGGGTGACGTCGTGGCTGTCCTCGTCGAGGGTGAGGTCGCCGACGACCAGTACGGACTCCGGCCGGCGGGCGGCCGCACCGGAGCGCCGGATCAGCCCGCGCAGCCGCGCGACGACCTCCTCCAGGCCGAACGGCTTGGTCACGCAGTCGTCGCCGCCCGCGGTCAGACCCGCGACACGGTCCTCGGCGGCGTCCTTGGCGGTGAGGAAGAGGACGGGGACGTCCGGCTGCTCGCGGCGCAGCCGCCCGAGCGTGGACAGCCCGTCCATGTCCGGAAGCGTCATGTCCAGGATGACGGCATCGGGCCGGAACGCGCGCGCGGCACGGACGGCGCCCTGGCCGTCCCCCGCACTGCGGATCTGCCAGCCCTCGTAGCGCAGGGCCATGGACAGCAGGTCGGTGACCGACTGCTCGTCGTCCACCACAAGCACCCGGACGGGGCTCCCGTCCGGCCTCAGCAGTTCGGTGCGCCCCTGGGGCGATGTCGTGGTCATGCTCCACACCGTCGCGGGGACCTCTGAGAACACCCTTGCGGAAGTCTGTGATTCCCCTGAGAAAGCTCGCTCCGGCCCCGGGAGGGTGTACCGATCCTCAGGAGGCCGACAGTGCCCCGCCCGCCTCCAGGCCGAAGAGACGGGCACCGTTGTCGTGGCACACCGCCCGCAGCCAGGCCTGCCCGAGCCCGAGCCGCTCCAGGGCGTGGAGCTGGTGGACGTAGGGGTACGGGATGTTGGGGAAATCCGTGCCGAGCAGGATCCGGTCGCCGAGGTCGGCCAGCCGGGGCAGGGCCCGCCGGGGGAACGGCACCATGCGCTCGGTGAAGTCGGTGAACGCCATGGTGGTGTCCAGCCGCACCTCCTCGTAGCGCGCGGCGAGGTCGAGGAAGTCCTCGTACTCGGGCATCCCGAGGTGCGCCACGATCAGCCGCAGCCGGGGGTGCCGGGCCAGGAGCCGCGCGATCGGCTCGGGCCCGGTGTGCTTGCCGGGCGCGGGCCCCGAACCGCAGTGGACCACCACCGGGACGCCCGCCTCGGCGAGCACGCCCCAGGCCCCGTCCAGCAACGGGTCGGCCGGGTCGTACGCCCCCACCTGCACGTGCGCCTTGAAGACCCGTGCCCCCGCTTCGACGGCCTCCCGGACCTGCGCCTCGGCGTCGGGCTCGGGGAAGAGCGTGGCGGTGTGCAGGCAGTCGGGCGTACGGCGGGCGAAGTCGACCGCCCAGCCGTTCAGCCACCGCGCCATGCCGGGCTTGTGCGGATACAGCATGGCCGTGAAGGCGCGGACCCCGAACTCCCGCAGCAGGCCCGCCCGTTCGCTCTCCTCCTGCCGGTAGGTGATCGGCCACTCGACCCCGCCGGTCAGCGGACCGAGCGCGTCGAAGTAGGCCCACACCTTGCGCAGCACCCGCTCCGGCATGAAGTGCGTGTGCACGTCGACGAGTCCGGGAAGCCCGAGCCCCTCCCAGAACCGCCGCACCTCGGCGGATTCCGCTACGGATCCCGAAGCCGGTGCCGTGGGGTGATCACTCATGCTGCCACGATCGCCCCTGCCCGTACCCCGGGTCCACTCCCGTGCGGGAAGTGCGGAAAGAACGAACCGGAGACCGGGCAGCACGGCCGTTCCCGCGGGCCCGGTGCGAGGCCGGGCCGGAATCAGAACAGCCCGGCCTGCACCCCGTGCCTCGCTCCACGGAAGACATAGAGGCACCCCCGCCCGGCACCAGCCCCCATCCGGCCGGCAAGGCCTCAGCGCACGGAGTCACCGGCAGCCACGGGGCCCGATTCCGCCGCACCGCTCCGGGGCGCGGGGACAAGAGGAGGGGCGCCACCGGATTCCGCCGCCGCGGTCCGGCGCCGGCCGCGCCCCGCCAACCGGCAACCCAGGCAACCCGGGTGTCCGTCGCGGGCATCCGGATCCCGTACCCGCCAGTCCCACTGCTCCCTCGGCCGCCACCCCGTCGCCTTGCCCCACCCGGCCAGATGCAGCACCCAGGTGACGAGGGCGCCGATCACGACGATGCCCAGCCCGGCGGCCATCCACGCCCCGGACCCCGTGCACACTCCCAGGCCGAGAACGGCCGCGCCCGCGATGACGATCCCGAAACCGGTCCACCCGGCCACCGTGTGCCCATGGTCATATTGATGTGCGCTCACGTACCTGCTCCCTCACGCAGCCAACGGGGCGAAAAACCTCTCACGTCGTAAGCAATTTAGCGCATAAACCTCTCACGCGCTAAGTGAAATGAGGAACATCATGTACGCGAAGCCGCGCCCGCCCGCCACACCGGAGCAGGCGCTGTGGGCGATGGACCGCCTCATCGCGACCCACCTGGTGGGCCAGCACCGGATCGCCCAGCAGGTGGACCTGAACGTCACCGACCTGACCTGCTTCGGCTTCGTCATCGAGTCCGGCGAGAACCTGCTCACCGCCGGAGAGCTGGCGGAACGCGTCCACGTCACGACGGGCGCGATGACCGGGATCCTCAACCGCCTGGAACGCGCCGGCTACATCGTCCGCCGTCCCGATCCCGCGGACCGCCGACGCGTCCGGGTGGCCGCCCGGCCGGACGCCGTGGCTCGCGTCCGCGAGATCTACGAGCCGTACTACGCCCAGCTCATCGCGCTCTTCGCCGACTACGGCCCCGACGAGATCGCCGTCCTGAGCGACTGGTTCACACGCGCGGGCGCCCTCGCGGCCGGTTACCTCGAGGAGCGCGAACGCAACGACTGACGAGAGACGTACGCGGTGCGATACCCGAGGTGCCGAGCATGCCCAGGGGTGTCAATCTGAATGAGAAGCGCACCACTCGGGGACAGCCGAAAGGGGCGAGCACATGGCGAGCAACGTCAGCGGAACGCACCACCGGACCGAATGGGCACCACGAAGCGCCTGGGCGATGGGCTGGACCGCGGCCGCGGCAGTGCTGATGACCTTCGGCGGGATCATGGCGATCTTCGAGGGAATCGCCGCCATCGCCAAGGACGACGTCTTCATCACCACGCCCAACTTCACCTACGCGTTCAGCCTGACCGGCTGGGGCTGGATCCACCTGATCCTCGGCGCCCTCGCACTGGCCGCAGGGCTCGCCCTGTTCAGCGGGGCGACCTGGGCCCGTGTCACGGGTGTCGTACTGGCCGGACTGGGCATGATCGCCAACTTCGTCTGGCTGCCCTACGCACCGGTCTGGTCGATCACCCTCATGATCGTCTACGGATTCGTCATCTGGGCCCTGTGCGCGCCACGCGACGAGCCGAGCCGCACCTAGCGCACCGGACACCAAACCCTTCACTCCCGCCGCTCCCCGGCATCCTGATGGACAGCGGCCGCAAGCCCTCCACACCCCGGGCCTCCCTGTGGCGCCTGCTCGTCCAGACGGTCGGCGCGACCCTCATGGTCGCCGCCTACTTCCTGCTCCCCCTCGACGGCCTGGGCCCCCAGCGCCCCGCCTTGAGCTGGACCCTCTTCGTCCTGGCCCTGGCGCTCATAGCCGCCCTGCTGCTCCAGCAGATCGTCCATGTCCTCCTCAACCATCCGCACGCCCGGCCCGGACTGGTCATCCCCCTGCTGATGTGCCTGGCCATCCTGGTCTTCGCGACGGCCTACCAGGCCCTGGCCCGGCACCCCGGCGAAATGATCGGCCTCACCACCCGGCTGGACGCCCTCTACTTCACCCTGGTCACCCTCGCCACCGTCGGCTACGGCGACATCACCCCGCACGGTCAGATGGCCCGTCTGGTCGCCATGCTCCAGATCCTCTACACCTTCATCTTCCTCACCGCAGCGGCCACCGCCCTGAGCCACCAACTCCGCACGGTGTTCCTGCGCCACGGAAGCAGCCGCCGCAACAGCCCCTGACACCCAGCGCCTGACGCCCAGCGCCGAACAGCGAGCACCGCACGGCGAGCACCGCACCCGACGTGTCGCGCGTCACAGTCCCCGGCGTCACACTGGGCACAGCGGCGGATTCGCTTCCGGGCCCCTGGACGAACGCCGGCCGAACCGGCGGCCTCGTGCGGCCTCGGCCATCCGGCTCCGCGATCCTTCCCCGTCCAAGTCCAAGGGGTGTCCCACCATGAGCGGCATCGACGCACCTGCTCTCGACAGCCTGCGCGCGGCCCTGCGGGGGCGTGTCGTCACGCCGCAGGACGCGGAGTACGACAAGTCCCGCAGCCTCTACAACGCCATGATCGACCGGCACCCGGCCGTCATCGCCCAGTGCGTCGGAGCGGCGGACGTGCGGGCCGGCATCACCTTCGCCCGGGAGACGGGTGTCGACGTCGCGGTGCGCGGTGGCGGGCACAGCGGACCGGGACTGTGCCTGATCGACGACGGGCTGACTCTCGACCTCTCCCCGATGCGCTGGGTACGGGTCGACCCGGACACCGGAACCGCACAGGTGGGCGGCGGCAGTCTGCTGGGCGACGTGGACCACGAGGCACACGCCTTCGGCCTCGGCATGCCGACCGGGATCATGTCGACCACGGGGGTGGGCGGCCTCACGCTGGGCGGCGGGCACGGCCACCTGACGCGCAGGTACGGCCTGACGATCGACAGTCTGATCGCCGCGGACGTCGTCCTGGCCGACGGCAGCGTCGTCACCGCCTCCGAGAAGGAGAACCCTGATCTGTTCTGGGGCCTGCGGGGCGGCGGCGGCAACTTCGGCGTGGTCACCTCGTTCACCTACCGGCTGCACCCGGTGCACACGGTCGGCGTCGCGGTGACCGTGTGGCCGATCGACCGCACGGCGGAGGTGCTGCGGTGGTACCGGGACTTCCTGCCCGCCGCGCCGGAGGACCTCAGCGGGTTCTTCGCGATCCTGGCGGTCCCGCCCGCTCCGCCCTTCCCGGAACCGATCCACGGGCAGAAGATGTGCGCCGTGATCTGGTGCCGCACCGGCGACCTGGAGGCCGACCGCCTGGAGGAGACGCTCTCCGTGGTCAACGACCCGGCGCCGCCGGCCTTCCACTTCACCACCCCCATGCCCTACCCCGCCCTGCAAAGCATGTTCGACGGGCTGATGCCCAAGGGGCTGCAGTGGTACTGGCGCGGCGACTTCTTCGACGGCATCCCCGACGACGCCGTCGCGGTGCACGAGAGGTACGGCCGGGGCATCCCCACCGGCCTGTCGACGATGCACCTGTACCCCGTGGACGGGGCGGCCCACCGGGTCGGCCCCGAGGACACCTCCTGGGCCTACCGGGACGCCGTGTGGTCCGGCGTCATCGCCGGCATCGACCCCGACCCGGCCAACGCCGATCTGATCCGGCAGTGGTGCGTCGACTACTGGACCGACCTGCACCCGCACTCCATGGGCGGCTCGTACGTCAACTTCCTCGGAGAAGCGGAGGGCCCGGAGCGCGTCCGGTCCACGTACCGCGGCAACTACGACCGGCTGACCACGGTCAAGCGCGCCTACGACCCGGACAACTTCTTCCACGCCAACCAGAACATCCCGTCGTCCGCCGCCTGAGCCGCCCCCGGCTCCCGCAGCGGACGACTCCTCTGCCGCGACACGGCCGGTCGACCGGGGTTCACTCGTTGCATGGGCGACGGCAGCAACCCACCCCGTCAGCGAAGGCACACCCATCGGTGGCGCGCAGATCAGCGGTGGCGGGCCACCGGCAGCCGTGTCAAGGGGAGCGGGGCGGGCCGACTGTGGGGTCGGCTCTCGGCGGTCGACTTCTTCGGGCACTCCTTCCAACTGGCCTCGCTCGCACTCCTGTGCTTCTTCCCGTTCCTGATCATCATCACCGCGGCGGCGGGCCGCGAGGCCGCCATGGTCGTCGTCGGCTGGCTGGGACTGAACCAGCAGGCGGCACAGGCCGTGGCCTCCCTGTTCGTCCCTGCGACGACGTCGTACACCCTCACCGTGACGAGCGCCGTCCTGCTGCTGCTCGGAGCCATAGCCGTGGCCGGCACCCTCCAGAGCTGGTACCGGATGCTGTTCGACGTCCCGGGAGGGGGGTGGCGGAACACCGCGGCTCAGCTCGTCTGGCTTGCGGGGCTCCTCGCCTACTCCGCCGCGCAGGCCGCGCTCGGCAGGGCGGTCGACGGGTGGCTCCTGCCCGGCCTGATCGGCTTCCTCTGGGCGGTCGCCTTCTGGTGGGTGAGCATGTACATATTGCTCGCCGGCACGGTGACGTGGCGCGCCCTGTTCCCCCCGGCCCTGGCCACCAGCGTCTGCTGGACCGGCCTCGGGGTGTTCTCCGCCCACTACTTCTCGGCGACGATCGTGGCGAACGAAGAGAAGTTCGGCCCCATCGGCGTCGTCATGGTCCTCCTGTCATGGCTGGTGGCAGTCGGCGTGATCATCCACCTGGGGGCCGTCGTGGGCCGCATGCTGCGTTGAGCCCCCACCGCACGACCTGCCCTCTCCCGCGGAGCGGCATCCCGGGACGCCCCTCCGGGCCGTCCCGGGACCGTGGAAGGGTGCTCAACAGCGACCGGCACCGGCACCCGAACCGCAGGTCGCAGCGTTGATCGAGGGTACGGCCCCAGGTCAGAGACCAGGCCCTTCACTTCTTCGGCCACTGATCGTGCTCGACGGCGTCGACTCGCCCATTGAGTAATCCGATCTCCTGACGGCGACTCCCCGGAGGGGAGAAAACCGGGCTGCGGCCGTCCGGCTGACGTCGCGGAGTCCTGGTGCCACCAGAACCCGACATCGAGTCGTCCCGGAAAAGCCTCACACGGCTCGGGGGAGCTTGTGCCGGCGGACCCCGGTCCTGCTCGGCACTTCGGGAAGCCACTCACGACCGGGAAGAGACCGCTCCGGCTGGGAAACGAGATGCGTGGAAGCCGGGCCGCACCGAAGCACCTGTCGTGCGCGGAAATCACCCGCATCGGGCGAGGCCTCAGCAGGCCGGACAGAACTGTGCTGAACACAGCGTGACGTCCTCGAAGGGAGTGCGCACATGTCCGGAACACGGGGGCCGCAGGAGCATCCGAACGGGGCCGGAGCGCCCGCTGCGGGTGAGGCCGGAGCGGGTCTGGCGGCAGGGAGCGGCACCCCAGGAGGGTCGGCGCAGCCCGCGCGGCACCGAAAGCTGCTGTACGCCACCCTTCCCGGGAGCTGGGGCGCCGTGGTGCTGGGGTGTCTGTCCTTCACGCCTTCGCTGCTCCCGCGCGGAGGTCTGCTCCAGGGGATGATCTGCGGAATCACGGCGGCCATCGGCTACGGGCTCGGCGTACTGGCCGCATGCGTGTGGCGCGCCTTCGCGGACCGGGAGCCCCGGCCTGCGCGACGCCGGTCCTGGCCCGCCTTCTTCATCGGCGCGCCAATCCTTTTCGGCGTCTTCTTCGGGTTCGGGCAGTACTGGCAGTACGAGATCCGCCGGCTGATGGGGGTGACGGACTACAGTGTTCCGCTCGCCGTCGCGTCGCCCTTCATCGCGGTGCTGGTCTTCTGCCTCCTCCTGCTGACCGGGCGTGGCATTCGCGGGATTTATCGCCGGCTCTCGGACTTGCTCAAGCGCTGGGTCGGGACACGGGCCGCTCGGGCGGTCGGCTGGATCCTGGTCACCGGTCTCGCCTATCTGATCGTCACCAGTCTTCTCCTCGACGGATTCGTCGCCCTGGCCAATCAGGCTTTCTCGGTGCGCAACACGACGACCCAGGAAGGGGTGCACCAGCCGACCACGAGCCTGCGCTCGGGAGGGCCGGGCTCGCTGGTTCCGTGGGACTCCCTGGGCCTGCAAGGACGCGGCTTCACCGGAACGGGCCCCTCGCCGTCGGACATCACGGGCTTCACCCACCGTCCCGCGGCGGAACCGATCCGCGCCTACGCCGGACTGGCGTCGTCGGACAGCACCGAGTCCCGTGCCTCACTGGCGGTCGCCGACTTGAAACGCGCGGGCGGATTCCAGCGCAAGAACCTGCTCGTGGTGACGACCACGGGCAGCGGCTGGGTCGACCCCGCCGCGGTGGACTCTTTCGAGTACCTCGCCGGCGGCGACTCGGCGGCCGTGGCCATCCAGTACTCCTACCTGCCGTCGTGGATCTCCTACCTCGTGGACCAATCGAAGGCACGGGCGGCGGGTCGCGACCTGTTCGACGCCGTCTACGACGCCTGGCTGCAGCTGCCGCAGAGCCGGCGCCCCCGCCTGTTCGTCGCCGGGGAGAGCCTGGGATCGTTCGGCAGCGAGGCCGCCTTCAGCGGAGAAGCCGACCTGCGCATCCGTACCGCCGGCACCCTGTTCGCCGGGCCACCCAATTTCAACCCTCTGTTCCGGCAGTTCAGCGACCAGCGCGATCCCGGCAGCCCAGAGATCCAACCGGTCTACCGGGACGGCCGGACCGTACGCTTCACAAGCAACCCGGCCACGGGCGTCCCCCCAGCGGACCGGCCTTGGGACGGCACCCGGGTCCTCTACCTGATGCACCCCTCCGACCCGATCGTCTGGTGGAGCCCCCGTCTCATCTTCAACGCACCGGACTGGCTCACCGAGCAGCACGGAAAGGACGTGCTCAAGGGCATGCTCTGGCTCCCCTTCGTGACCTTCTGGCAGGTCACCGCCGACCTTCCGTTCTCCACCGGCGTCCCGGACGGCCACGGCCACAAATACACCACCGAATACGTGGACGCCTGGAACGCCGTCATGCGGCCCGCCGACATCACCGCCCAGGACCTCGCCCATCTGAAAGAGGTCATTGCCGCCGAGGGCTGACCCCACGCACCCGAGCCCCCGGCAGGGGTCAGGCACCCTTCTCACCGCAACAGGAATCCGACCAGGTAGCCCAGAGCGTTGACAGCCCAGTGCAGGCCCATCGGCGCCAGCAGACTGCCACTGCGCCGACGCAGTTCGCAGAAGATCACACCCGCGGCCGCCGTGAACAGGACCGCTCCCGCGTCCGCGACGACGGAGCCGAGCGCGGAGTGGCCGAAGACCGGGACCAACCGGGGCTTCGCCGCCACCAGGCCCAGCGACGGCAGGATGTGCCACAACCCGAACAACCCACTGGACACGAGGGTTGCCCAGACGACGCCACGCGCACGATCCACCAACCCGTACAGAACTCCCCGGAACGCAACCTCCTCCAGCAGGACCGTACCCACAGGGACGGTGATCACCATGCGGAGTGCCACCTGGCCGCCCGTGAACCCGCTGTAGCGCTGGTCGGCGAAAAGGCCGCGGGTGCTCGGAAGCAGCGCCGCAGCCAGGTAGACGACGCAGACCAGCCCGATCAGCGCCAGCGCCCAGCGCACACCACGCCCCAGCGTGGATGGGTCCAGTCCCGCGTCCGCCCAGGTGCCGCCGGCCCGGAAGAGCACCCCCAGCAGCAGCGCGCTGACCAGTACCGCGGTCAGCAGACGGAACGACGGCGCCCAGCGGTTGTCGATCACGTTCGTGAGCGCGAGCACAGCGATCACCGTGCCCACGCCCGCGCCGGAGCCGATCGAGCGCCTGGGGGAGGCCCACCAAGGGCCGGAGGCGACCACCACGTGCCTGCTGCTGTCAGGTCCCGACGCGGCGCAGCCCGGTCCACCGGTCCACGGAGTTCCCGCTGCGCGAGACATGACCGAGGACAGGCTGCGTGATCGAGCAGAGGTTTTCCGTGTCCATGATGCGCTCCGAGATCCCGCCGCCCGAGGGATCGGGGACGACCCAGGGCAGTCGCCACCATCCTGCGGCGGGGAGTCACCGCCCGCCATCCGGGCCACCAGCTGCCACGGACGCTTCCACGATCGGGAAAACGGACAGCCGATGCATGAACTGCAGCCACCACAAGATCAGCACGTTCGGTCCCTTGTCCGGCTCGACGCGCGCCATCACCTGAGGGTGCCTACGCTTGAGCAGCAACTGCTGGGCAGGGAAATTCCGGGGCAAACGGATGGCGGTCCGACTCCCTACGACACCAGAAGGCGGTACGACCATGGCCACTGCGTCTGAGACTCCCGTACTCGACACGATCGCCGCCATGACGATCGACTCCGTCGAGCGCTGCCACATGGACGAGCGAACGCTCGTCCTTGCCCGCATCGCCGCACTCGTGGCCATGGACGCACCGGCGATCTCCTACCTGGCCCACATCAACCCCGCGCTCAAAGCCGACTTCACGGTTGAGCAGTTGCAGGACCTCCTGGTCGCCATCGCTCCCGTGGTGGGGACGGCACGCGTCATGTCGGCGGCCGGCCACATCACGCAGGCGTTCGGTGTCACGCTCGCCCTGGCCGAGAGCGAAGCCGAAGCCATAGCCCAGGCCGAAGCCGAGAGCCGTAACGCCTCCTGAGACAAACCCGACGCGCCGCTGTTCCCATCGAGGACCCAGGACACGGTCCCGGAAGCCGCTCTCCGCATCGCCGAGAGTCATGGCCGGCGTCTGGAAGAACTGACGTAACAACCGGCACCACAACACCAGAGGCCCCGGATTTCTCCGGGGCCTCTGGTCTGCTGTGCACTCGGCAGGATTCGAACCTGCAACCTTCTGATCCGTAGTCAGATGCTCTATCCGTTAAGCTACGAGTGCCTGTGTCTTCAGTTTTCTCGCCGCTCCCGGGCCCGCTGGGCTCGCTCGCGGCGACAGGAAGAACATTACATGACCGCCGCCGTCATGTGAAATCCGTTTGGCCCACCCCTTGCGACCTGGGAAAACAAGGGATACGACGGCGACGGAGGGACCGGGGACGCGACGAAGCCCCGGCCGGGTGGGCCGGGGCTTCGAATCGGTGCGGAGGCGGAGGGATTTGAACCCTCGATGGGCTTTAAGGCCCAAACCGCATTAGCAGTGCGGCGCCATAGACCGGACTAGGCGACGCCTCCGTGCACAACCCCTCCGCGCGCGAGCGCGGATCAAGTGGTGCGTGCCGATGATGACACAGTCACGCGTGCCGTCACCAATCGCCCCCCACGGTACTAGGCAGGGTGGCCACAGAGCAAAGCCCTTCCGACCGGCGAGTGGCGGACGCGTCGCCGGCGCGACGGCGGGCCGGATCGGCACGCCGGGGGGAGGGCGTGGAGGTCCCGCAACGGTCCGGGCGGTGTCGGCGCAGGCCGTTGCCGGTGCGCGGCGATGCGGGCGTCACATCCCCGTAGACGTTACGTGCGACCTCGGTCTCATCCGGCATCGCGAGCGCAATCCCAACCCTTAGACTCCCTCGGGTGACACGTTGCGGGCCGGTTGGCAAGATGGCCCGCGCGGTCGGCACGTAGCGGAACAAGGAGGAAGCGTCTCGTGAGCAGCAGGCCATCCCGAGGCACTGCTCGCCTCGCAGCCATACTGGACGCGCTTCCCGACGCCTTGGTGCTGGTCAACGCCAACGGGACGGTCGTCAACGCCAACACCATCGCCCTCGAGGCGTTCGAGACGCCGGGGACGGCGCTGGTGGGGCGCGGGCTGCTCGATCTGCTGCCGCAGTTCGACTCCAAGCTCATCCCCGGTTCCATGCGCCGACCGGACCACATCGACCCGCGGGCCCGTACCAAGCCGACGCGCATGGTCGCCCGGCGGACCGACGGGACCGAGTTCCCGGTCGAGGTCACCAGTGCGAATCTGGAGACCGGCCAGCAGGCCTACGACAATTACGGCTACACCGGCGACGAACTGCTGATGCTCGTCGTACGCGATCTGTCCGGCACCGTCGACACCGAGGCCGAGCTGGCGCGTTCGCAGCGGCAGACCGAGATGATCCTGCGGGCCGCCTCGGAGGGCGTCGTCGGGACGGACACCGACGGCCGGATCGTCCTCGTCAACCCGGCCGCCGCCCAGATACTGGGCTACCGGGCCAGTGATCTCGGCGGACGCGAGCTGCACACCCTCGTCCTCCACTCGCGCGCCGACGGATCGCCCTTCCCGTACGGCGAGTCCCCGCTCGCGGACACCCTGCGCTCCGGGCGCAAGCACCGGGTGCGCGGACAGGTGCTGTACTCCAAGAGCGGCGACAAGGTGCCGGTCGACCTGACGACCGCGCCGGTGCGCGACGGCGACCAGCTCGTCGGCGCCGTCATGACCTTCACCGACCGGCGGCCCTACGACGCGGTCGTCAAGGAGAAGGAGGAGGCCGAGCGGCAGCACGCCGAGGAGCTGGAGCGGCTCGCCGAGGAGCACGCCTCCGAGCTCACCGCCCTGCGCCAGAAGCACGTCGGCGAGCTGGAGGAACTGCGCGAGGCGCACACCGAGGAACTCGCCGCGAACGAGGAGCGGTACGCCGCGCTCGGCGAGCGGGAGAAGGACCGCTACGAGGCCCTCTCCGGCCGGCACGAACAGCTCCTCACCCTGCTCGGGCAGTCGCTCAGGAGCCCGCTGGAGGAACTGCGCCGCGAACTGACCGCGCTCGCCTCGGACGACGCCGGCCAGCTGTGGCCCGAGGCCAACCAGGTGCTCCACCACCTGTCGGCCGGCTACTCCCGGATCACCACCCTCATCGACAACGTCCTCGGCTACCAGCGGCTCGACGCCGGGGCGGAGGAGATCACCCGTACGAAGGTGATGCTCGACGCCGTCGTCGCCGCCGGTGTCGACGGGGCCGTGGAGCTCATCGGGCCCGGCCGCGTGCAGTTCGCCGTGCACGCACCACCCATCGAGGCCGAGGTCGACCCCCGGCTGCTCGCCACCGCCCTCGCGCATCTCGTCGCGGACGTCGCGGGCGTCGACGCCACCGGCAACGCTCGCGTGTCGGCGGGCGGTTACCTGGACAACACGGTCGTGGTCGCGGCGGCACAGCGCGGTGAGGTCGTACGCCTCGAGGTGCGCGGGCCGTACAGCGGCGGTGATCCGGTGCACGAGCCGATCGTGCGCGGGATCGTACGGGCGCACGGAGGTGTGCTGCAGACGCACGAGGTGCCGGGGATGAGCGGCAGCGCGTTCGTCCTCGAGGTGCCCATCGGGGGCGGAGCCGGTGCCGTCGCCGCAGGTCACGGGCAGCTCGCGCTGACTTCCGGGGGGCCTGCGGAGGTTCCGGAGGAAGTACCGGTGCCGGTGCCGGCGGAGGCCTCGGCCGGGGAGGCCGGTTCGGCCGCGGGCGGTCAGCGGGGTTCCGGTGGCGGACGACGGAGGGCCCGGCGGGCCTCGGTGGACGCGTTCCTGGAGAGCGGGGTGCCGGGGGCCGAGGAGGGCTCCGGTACGGAACCCGCGGCACCCCCCACCGGTCGGCGCAGGCGCCGGGCGGCGGCCGAGCCGGAACCCGCGCAGCTTCCGGCTCAGGCGTCCGGCGAGGGCGCGGTGGTGGTGTCCGGCGGGACCGGACGGCGCCGGGGTCGACCGGCCGAGGGCGCTGTCGCCGTACCGGGTGCGAGCGCGGTCGGTGGGGCCGTCGTCACGGCCGCCGAGTCCGCGGCGGGGTCCGCCGCCTCGAACACGGGGTTGGGCGGGACCGTACCGCCGCAGGGAGTGCCCGTTCCCTCCGGCGGGCTGCGCGCGCAGGCCTCCGGTGAGCAGCACGCCCTGCCGCCCGCGTTGCCCGCTGCGGGCGGTGCGGACGGAACGGCGCAGGCTGCTCAGGGCCAGGATCAGGCGCAGGAGGACCAGCCTCAGTCGGCCGGGCGGCGTCGGCGGGCGCTGGCGGCGGCCACCGAGCGGGCGGCGGCGCAGGAGGCGGCGCCCCGTACGGTGTTCGCGTTGCCGCCCGCCGAGGCGGACCAGGGGGCGCAGGAGGGCCCGGTGCCGGTGCCACTCCCCGGACCGGCCGCTTCCGGTGACGCGCTGCACGACGGACGCCATGAGGCCGTCCCGCACGATCAGTCCGACGATCACACTCCGCCGCAGCCGCATCCCACCAGCGCCCCGACGGGCCGACGCCGTCGCGCCGTCGCCCAGCCGGCCGAGCAGGGCGCGGCGCCTGCGCCGGTGCCGGTGCCGGTGCCGGTGCCGGTGCCGGTCCAGGCATCGGTCCCGGCCCAGGCACAGGCCCCGGTGCCGGCACAGGCACCGGTTCCGGCCCAGGCCCCGGTGCCGGCTCAGGCACAGGCACCGGTTCCGGCCCAGGCCCCGGTTCCGGCCCAGGCACCGGTTCCGGCACCGGCTCAACCGGTGGCGCCCGCGCAGGGTGCCCCGATTCCCCCGCAGGGCGGGCCCGTCCCGCCGCAGGGTGCGGCCCTTCCGTCGGCCGTTCCGCCGCAGGGCGGGCCCGTGCAGGGTCCGGGCGCCGCCGTCCCCGGGCAGATGCCTCAGGTGCAGCCACCGGCGGCGCCGGCACCGGCACCGGCGCCCCTCGACCAGCCCCAGGTGGCGTCCGGCGGCCAGCCGATGCCCCAGCCCGCCGTACCGGTCCCGGCCCAGTCCGCCGCTCCGGCCGCGGAGCAGCCCGCTTCCGTCGCCCAGCCACTGCCCGCCGAGGCCGCGCCGGCTCAGGGAACTCCGCCCGCCGGCGCCCCGGCCGCACAGCCGCCGTGGCCCGCCGCCGGGGCCCCCGTACCGCCGCAGGGTGCCCCCGCGCCGCCGAGCGGTGTGGCGGCGCCCGCCCCTGCCTCCCCGCTGCCTCCCGAGGCCGCGCCCGCCCCCGTGCAGCGGGCCCCTCAGCCCCAACCTCAGCCGCTGCCGCTGCCGGTGGAGGCACCGGCGCCGACGGCACCGGTGGACCCCAACTCGACGCAGGGGCGTGCGTTCAGCGTGCGCACCCTGGGACAGGGCGTGCCGTTCACCCGGCAGGCCGTCCAGGTCCAGCAGCCGCTGCCGGCGGCCACGCCTCCCCCGCACCAGCCGGGCGGCTCGGGCCGTCGCCGCAAGCTCGGCACGCGTACCGACCCGGCCGCGGACCACGACCAGGGAGCCCGCCCGCACACGACGGCCGACTCCGTCCCCGCCCCCGCCCAGCGGCAGGCGCAGGCGGCGCCCCGGCAGCCCGCGCGCGCACAGGCACAGGCACCGGCGCAGCCGCAGTCGTCGCAGCCCCCGCAGTCGCCGTCACTGTCGCAGCCCCAGCCGCAGCAGCACTCGCCCGCCGCCGGGCAGCCACGGCTCGCGCCGACCACCGAGGGCACGGGACGCTCGTACGCGATAGGGGCGCCGGACGCGGACGCGGCCGAGGGCCCCGAACCGCTGGACGGTCCGGGCGGGGCCGTCGAGGTGGCGGATCCCCCGCGTCCGCAGCCGATGGACGCCGAACTGCCGCCGGAGCCGTTGGACAACCCGCGTCGGCTGCTGGTGTGGCCCGCGCCGGACGTCGCCACGCAGCAGGCGCTGAGCGACCGCGGCTACCGGCCGGTGATCGTGAACTCGCGCGAGGAGGTCGACGCGCAGATCGCGGCGTTCCCCGCCGCGCTGTTCGTGGACCCGCTGACCGGGCCGATCACCCGGACGGCTCTCCAGTCGCTGCGGAAGGCGGCGGTGGCCGCCGAGGTGCCGGTGCTCGTCACGGCCGGACTGGGGCAGGCGTCGCGCGACGAGGCCTACGGCGCCGACCCCGCGGTGCTGCTGAAGGCTCTCGCGCCGCGTGACAGCGAGCAGCATCCGCCGCGGGTGCTGCTGATCGAGGAGCACGCGGAGATCGCGCTGGCGCTGACCGCGACGCTGGAGCGGCGCGGTATGCAGGTCGCGCGGGCCGCGGGCGATGCGGACGCGGTGACGCTGGCGGGGCAGTTCCGGCCGAACCTGGTGGTGATGGACCTGATGCAGGTGCGTCGGCAGCAGGCCGGGGCCGCCGGGATCATCGACTGGCTGCGGGCGAACGGACAGCTCAACCGCACCCCGCTCGTCGTCTACACCGCCGCCGTCGGACCGTCCGACCTGCCGCGGCTGGCCTCCGGCGAGACGGTGCTGTTCCTCGCGGAGCGGTCCACGAGCGACGAGGTGCAGGAGCGGATCGTCGACCTGCTCGCCCGTATCGGCACCAACTGAGCGACGGCGTACGCCGGGTGGGGACGGACCGAGGTTCGTCCCCACCCGGCGCGGCCGTGGAGCGTAACGGGTGGGAGGGGGCCGGGGCGTCGAGCGTCGTCAGAGCCGGGTGACGTCCAGCCCGCCCTCGGCGTACTGCCGGCGCAGCACCTTCTTGTCGAACTTGCCGACGCTCGTCTTCGGTACCGACTCGATCACCGTCCAGCGCTCGGGCAGCTGCCACTTGGCGACGCCCCCCTCGGCGAGGAAGGCGCGCAGGGTGGTGAAGTCGGCGGTGGACCCCTCCCTGAGGACGACCGTGGCCAGAGGGCGCTCTCCCCACTTGTCGTCCGGGACGGCGACGACGGCGGCCTCCGCGACATCGGGGTGGGACATCAGCGCGTTCTCCAGCTCGACGGAGGAGATCCACTCGCCGCCGGACTTGATGACGTCCTTGGCCCGGTCGGTCAGGGTGAGGAAGCCGTCGGGGCTGATGGTGCCGACGTCCCCCGTCTTCAGCCAGCCGTCCTCGCTGAACTTGTCGGCGGGGCGCAGCGGTTCGGCGTCGACGCCGTTGTAGTAGGCGCCTGCGATCCAGGGGCCGCGCACCTCCAGCTCGCCCGCGGACTCGCCGTCCCAGGGGAGCCGTTCGCCGCCGGGACCGGTGAGCCGGGCCTCGACGCCGGCCGGGAAACGGCCCTGGGTCAGCCGGTAGCCGAACTCCGCATCGGTGCCCACGGCCTCGGCCGGCGGGCGGGCGATGGTCCCGAGCGGGGAGGTCTCCGTCATGCCCCAGGCGTGGCAGACCCGCATGCCCAGCTCGTCGAAGGCCTCCATCAGCGAGGGCGGACAGGCCGAGCCGCCGATGGTGACCTGGGTGAGGGAGGAGACGTCCCGCGGCTTGGCCAGCAGCTCGGCCAGCAGGCCCTGCCAGATGGTGGGGACGGCGGCGGCGTGCGTCGGCCGTTCCCCCTCGATCATCTCGGCGAGCGGGGCGGGCTGCAGGAAGCGGTCCGGCATCAGCATGTTGACGCCGGTCATGAAGGTGGCGTGCGGCAGGCCCCAGGCGTTGACGTGGAACTGGGGGACCACGACCAGGGAGGTGTCCCCGTCGGTCAGGCCCATCGACTGGCCCATGTTGACCTGCATCGAGTGCAGGTAGATCGAACGGTGGCTGTAGACCACGCCCTTGGGGTCCCCGGTGGTGCCCGAGGTGTAGCACATGGCGGCGGCGGCGCGTTCGTCCAGCTCCGGCCAGTCGTAGGCGACGGGCTTTCCGGCGATCAGGTCCTCGTACTCGTGCACCTGGGCGTCGGCGTCCGCCAGCGCGGAACGGTCTCCGGGCCCGGTCACGACGACGTGCTGAACGGTCTTCAGGTGCGGCAGCAGCGGAGCGAGCAGCGGGATCAGCGAACCGTTGACGATGATCACCCGGTCCGCGGCGTGGTTGACGATCCACGCGAGCTGCTCGGCCGGCAGGCGGAGGTTCAGGGTGTGGAGCACCGCGCCCATGGAGGGGATGGCGAAGTAGGCCTCCACATGCTCGGCGTTGTTCCACATGAGCGTGGCCACCCGGTCGTCGTCGGCCACCCCGAGGTCCTCACGCAGGGCGTGGGCCAGTTGGGCCGAGCGGGCGCCGATCTCCGCGTAGGAGCGGCGGTGCGGGTCGCCCTCGCCGGTCCAGGTGGTCACCTGTGACGTGCCGTGGATCGTCGACCCGTGGGTCAGGATCCTTGAGATCAGCAGCGGTACGTCCTGCATGGTGCTGAGCACGGCGTCCTCCTGGGCGACATTGCCTACGCGGCGGTAACGGTTGTGCTGATTCTGCGCACATACCGCTCGGTATGTCACTAGGCGGACGGATGATCGATCACGTTCCGCGGAACTTCGCCCTCGGTCAGGCCCGGACGAGGCCCAGCTCGGCGTCGTCCCGCAGCTTCCCGAGCGCCCGCGAAACGGCCGACTTCACCGTGCCCACCGATACGCCGAGCACCTCGGCTGTCTGGGCCTCGCTGAGGTCCTCGTAGTACCGCAGGACGACCATGGCGCGCTGCCGCGCGGGCAGCCGCATGATCGCCCGCCACATCGCGTCGCGCAGCGCCTGCTGCTCGGCCGGGTCGTTGCCGCCGGGGACCGGGTCCGGCTCGGGCAGCTCGTCGCAGGCGAACTCGTCCACCTTGCGCTTGCGCCACTGCGACGTCCGTGTGTTCAGCAGCGCCCGGCGCACATAGCCGTCGAGCGCACGATGGTCCTCGATGCGCTCCCAGGCGACGTACGTCTTGGCGAGCGCGGTCTGCAGCAGGTCCTCCGCGTCGCTCGGGTTCCCGGTCAGGGACCGGGCGGTACGCAGGAGCACCGGCTGCCGGGCCCTCATGTACGACGAGAACGACGGGTACGGAAGGGTCTGCGCCGCCGGAGCAGCGGCGTGCGAAGCGCTGGTGCAGACGGGTCTGGTCATGACTCAACGCTATGAGCGGGGCACGCCCGGCAAATCGGCCGCAGGTCCCGAAGCCGCGTCCCCCTCAGGTTGTAGGGGTGGGGCCTGCCGCACCTCCTGAAGGTGGACGAGCGGAGGAGGCCCAGTGCGGGTTCCCCCCTGGGGGGAAGCACCGCAAAAGCCCGGAAACACCTGCGCGACGGTACCGGAGCACCGCCGCGCAGACGCCTCGCCCCCCACAGATCGCCCCCACGGCGTCAGAGAGCCGTCACCCCCCTCACCCCCCTCGCCCTCGTCACCGCGGCCTTCCTCACCACAGCGGGGTGAAGGTGATCACCACGTTGTCGTCGCCCTGGACGACGGACGTGAAGGCGGAGCCGTTGACCTGGGCGGCGTTGCTCTGGTTCGAGGCACCGGAACCGGTGGCCTGCTGCTGCGTGGTGGCCGCGTTGCCGTAGTTGTCGCCTCCGACGCCGCTGCCGAGCACTCCCGCCTCGGCGCTGGTGGCCGTGGCGTTCGATCCGTCGTCCGCGAGAGCGCCGGCGTCCGCCGTCGCGACGCCGCCGAAGAGGGCCGCCGCGAGCGGAAGAGCGGAGACGGCGGCAATGACACGGGCGGTACGGATGCTTGCCATGTTGTGTTCCCTCCAGAACCAAGGACGCACCAGCACATGAGCGTGTGCGTGTATGCCTGATGTACGGCTGCCACCAGGGGAGTTGGCCGACCACCCCGGCACTGTGCACGACGTCGCGAGATCAGACTTGCCCACCGAACCACGGTGAACCACCCCTGAAGCCGTCATTAGCGCGCAAGTGTGAGCGCAAGTCGATAAACCTCCCCCTCCCTCCCCGACCCGCCCCTCCGCCCGACGCGGCCCGTTCCACACCAACCCCCGCAAGAAGGGAAGCGTTTCGGCACTTTTTCCGCAAACCACGCGAACCCCGGCGCGCCGCACCTACCCCCCTCCCCTCTTCTCGAACACGCATACGAAAACGAATCCATGACCCTCACCAGCCGACAGGCCACCACACCGGTCCTCGCACACGCCTTGTCAGCCGCCGAACGCGGACCGGCCGTCATCCCGCTGTCCCGGACCGAACTCCCCGCCCCACGCTCTCCGCACCATGACGAACCCACCCCCGGCCCACAAACCAGAAGCCCCTGACGCACCCCCGCCCTAAAGTGCCGACCATGTCACCCACCCACGCCACCCCGGCCCCCGTCCCCCTCTCCCGAACAGAACTACTGCGCTGGCAGTTCGACCTGACCTGGTCCCTGTTCGAGTACCACCTGGAGCGGCTGGAGCCGGACGACTTCCTGTGGCAGCCCACCGCCCACTGTTGGACGATGCACCGCTCCGCCGACGGAACCTGGACCCCCGACTGGGCGGAGACCGAGCCCGACCCCGTACCCGTGCCGACCATCGCCTGGGTCAGCTGGCACATCGGCTGGTGGTGGAGCGTGACCCTGGACCACGCGCACGGACGCCGACCCCGGGAGCGGACCGAGATCACCTGGCCCGGAGCAGGACCGGCGACCGTCCAGTGGCTGCGCGACCTGCGAACGGAGTGGCTCGCGACGCTGGACGCCCTGACCGATACCGACCTGGATGCCACAGCACCGTTCCCCTGGCCGGCTGACCCTGCGTACACCGTGGCCCACACGGCCGCCTGGGTGAACACCGAACTCCTGAAGAACGCCACGGAGATCGGCCAACTCCGCCTCCTGCGAGCGGCGTCATGACCCCACGGGCCCAGGGCCGAACTCCCTGCACCAGCATCACGCCTCGGACGCACCGGGAGCCGGTCGGGGGCTCTCCAACCGGAGAACGAGCGCGCGCAAGGCACGGAGTTCGGCGTCCAGCGCCTTCGCGCCTTCACGGGTGAGGGCGATCCACGTTCGGGGACGCCGACCGACGTACCCCTTGTCCACGGTGATCAGATCCGACTCCTCCAGCACCTTCAGGTGCCGGGAGAGGTTTCCGTCCGTGACAGCCAGTTGCTTCTTCAGGAAGCCGAACTCGACCCGGTCTGCTTCTCGGGCGATGGTGAGGATGCCGAGTCGCACACGCTGATGGACGGTGTCGTCCAGCGACTGCGTCGGATGGAGCCCTTCCTGGCCGTCCCACGCCTCCATCGAATCCCCGACACTCATGAGACAACCGTATCCGCACCGGCACGAGCGGGTCCGGCTCGATGACGCGCCACCACCCACTCGACCAGGCCGGCGAGGAGCAGGATCGAGGCAAGCAGCAACGCCTTGACCTGCGGTCCGTCGGTCCAGTCGGGGTGGGCGGGGTGCTGCCAGGGGAGCCACCCCGTGCCCCAGGAGGCACCGAGGTAGCCGGTGAGCAGCAGGGCGTGAGCGGCACCGGCGGCTACGGCGATCCAGCTGCGTTCGACCAGCCCGAGGGCGACGAGCCCGATACCGACCAGGTACCACGGAGAGGCGTAGTTGTTCTGCAGCAGCGCGACCTCCAACGACTGACTCCAGCCGAACAGCCCGAACAGCATGGACGTCAGGGCGATCATGATCACGGTGGTGACCACGGCGGTCGTGCAGATCCACATGCCGCGGCGGGGGACGACGCCCCGGACCTCGCCGCGCAGGCGGTACCAGCGGGCGAAGGCGAACCATGCCAGGGGAAGGAGCCCGAACCACACGCCCCAGGCCACGAAGCGCAGCACGGCGCCGTCGAACTCGCCCTCCAAACAGGGAGTTCCCGATTCATGGACGACGCACAGGCCGATCAGCTCAGCGTAGGCGAAGGCCGGATAGGACGCGACGTTGCGACCGTGGGCTCCGAAGTTGAAGGCGTACCGGGCCACCGGGGCGGACGCCAGCGCGAGAAGGCCGAAGCCCAGAAGGGAGACCCACGAACCGTTCATCTGTGCGCGGGTCCTGGCCCGTAAACCTTCCGTGGCCGCCAGCAGGTCGGCCACCTGCGCCCCCGGCCCGGATCCCCCGCTGTTCAGTGACGGTGTCCCCACGATCTCCCCCTTGTGGTCGCGCTTCGGCAGCGCCGGGAAGCGGACGGCCGGTCGGCCGCCCACGGCTGTACTTTGCATTGCAAAGTACATGGCAGTCAAGAGTGGATGTCCGCCAGGCACGACGAGCCTCCGGGTCGAAGCACGCCTTGCACCCCGGTTTCAGTGCGGCGGCTCACCTCTGCGCAAGGTGAAAACCAAAAGAGCCCGCATCTGCGGGCCCTTCCTCGCGATGGCCCGCGCACGGCCTGTGGAGGCGCACCACCCTCACAGGCCGTGCGCCGGACGCGATGCGCGGAATCCAGGAAGCCGCCGCCGTCCGACGTCACTGACCGACCGGCGGCGTCAGACGCGTTCCGCCTCGGCCGTCTCCTCGGTGCCCGCGGTCCGGGCACGACGACGGCCCAGCAAGGCGCTTCCCGCGATCACCAGGCCGATGGTGCCGATCCTGGCGGCTTGGTAGTAGCCGGGCGTCGGCTCCTCCGGAGTGCCGGGCAGCCGGAAAAAGACCCACACCGCCGCGAGACCGCCGACGGCGATCAGCGCGGCCGCTCCCCACGTCCCGATGCCCGCCCACCAGGCCCCCAGGCCGTTCCCCTGCTCGCTTCCCTTCTCAACTTCCTTGCCGGTAACGGCTGTTCCCCTTTGACGTGTGGTGACATTCACGAGGAAGAACGTGGACCCGGTGCGAGCGGTCGCCCGACCCAACGTTCCCTGTACAGACCCTCCGGCTTCGTTTCCGGCGTCACTGCTGCGGGACCGCCTTCATGACGCTGCGGGCGATGGGTGTTCCAAGACCGCCGCCGGAGATGTCCTGGCGCGAGATGTCCATGTCGGTCGGGTCGATGAAAACGGTCACGGCGACCGAGGCCCTGTCCTGCTCCTTGCCGTAGGAGACGAACCAGCCGTACGGCACCTGGTCGGCCACGTCGACACCGCGTTGCGCGGTACCGGTCTTGCCGCCGACCGTGATGCCGTCGATCCGGGCGCGCTGGGCGCTGCCCTCCTCGGCGGTGAATTCCATCATCTGTTGCACCTTCTGCGCGGTCTCGACGGAGACCGCCTTGCTCATCACCGCGGGCTGGGTCTCCTCCAAGGTTCTGAGGTCCGGGCCACGGACCTCGTCCACGACGCAGGGCTGCATCGGCGTACTGATGAGGCTGCCCTGCCCCATAGGGGAACACCGGGCAGCCACTGAGTCCGGGCAGGCGAACGGCCCCCGACCGACTTCCCAGGTCAGGGGCCGTTTCCGCTGTTCTCAGAGCGGAGGCGGTGGGATTTGAACCCACGGTGACATCGCTGCCACGACGGTTTTCAAGACCGTTCCCTTAGGCCGCTCGGGCACACCTCCCCGCGCCGGCCGGATGATCGGCGGCGCGGGACAAGGGTAACGGGTCGGTGCGGGAGGGGTGAGGTCAGCTGTCGCCGATGCGGGAACCCAGGGTGAGTTCCGTGGTCTGCTCCTTGCCGCCGCGTTTGTAGGTGAGCGTGACCTTGTCGCCCGGCTTGTGGGTCCAGATCTCGCCGATCAGGGTCGGGCCGGAGTCGATGACGCGGTCGTCGAGCTTGGTGATGACGTCGCCGGGGCGCAGGCCCGCCCGGTCGGCGGGGCCGCCGGGGTCGACCGCCTCGGAGCCGCCGGCGCCCTGGTCGGTGATCTTCGCGCCGTTCGCTCCGTCCTCCAGGGAGACCGAGGCGCCGATCTTGGCGTACACCGGCTTGCCCGTCTTGATCAGTTCCTGGGCGACGTACTTGGCCTGGTTGATCGGGATGGCGAAGCCCAGGCCGATGGAGCCGGCCTGTCCGGTGCCGAAGCCGCCGTTGCTGGTCGACTGGATCGCGGAGTTGATGCCGATGACGTTGCCCTGCGCGTCCAGCAGGGGCCCGCCGGAGTTGCCCGGGTTGATCGAGGCGTCGGTCTGCAGGGCGCTCATGTACGAGGCCTGGCTGCCGGTGCCGTCGCTGGAGGCCACCGGACGGTTCTTCGCGCTGATGATTCCGGTCGTCACCGTGTTGGACAGGCCGAAGGGCGCGCCGATGGCGATCGTCGAGTCGCCGACGGCGACCTCGTCGGAGTTGCCCAGTGTGAGGGGCCTCAGGTTCGAGGGGGCGTTCTTCAGCTTGATGACCGCGACGTCGTAGCCCTGGGCGTGGCCGACCACCTCGGCGTCGTACTTCTTGCCGTCCGGGAAGGTCGCCGCGACCTTGCCGCCCTCGACGGCCTCCGCCACCACGTGGTTGTTGGTGACGATGTGCCCCTGTGTGTCGAACACGAATCCCGTGCCGGTGCCGCCCTCGCCGCTGCGGCCCTGGGCCTCGATGGTGACCGTGCTCGGCAGCGCCTTGGCGGCGACCGCGGCGACCGTGCCGGGGTCGCGCTTGACGTTGCCGCCGCTGGTGGACGAGGAGACCGTCGTCGAGCCGTTGCCGTCGTTGTTCTTGGCCAGCGTGTACCCGAGGCCGCCGCCCAGGCCGCCCGCGACCAGCGCGGCCACCAGGACCGCGGCGGCCAGGCGACCGCGCTTGCCGCCGCCGTTCTTCGGCGCGGGCTGCTGCTGGTACGAGCCCCAGCCGCCAGCGCCGTGACCGGCGCCGCCGCCGTCGTACGAGGGGGTGCCCGGGGCCGGGGGCGGGGGCCAGGACGGGTCGGGGGCGGAAGAGGCGTTCGTCGGGGTTCCCGAAGGGGATCCGGACGGAGGGCCGGCGGGGGTCTGTCCCTGGGCGCCGTGGCCTCCGTACACGGGGTGGTCGCCGTACACGGGGTGTTCCGGCGTGCCGTGGTCCTGTGGCGCTCCCGGAGCGGTCGGCGGGACCGGGGGCAGGGGCGTCGTCGGGCTACCCCCCTCCGAGGCCGGGCGCTCCTGATGTGCCGGAGCTGCGGGAGCATCCACCGGCGTGGGCGGTACGGACGGGGCCGGGGGTACCGATGCGCCCTCGTTTGTGCCCTCGTTCTCGGTGCTCACAGCTCTCTCTCCTCGATCCACGGCTGTTGTCTCGGTCACACTCGGTCTCGCCCGTTCACGCTCACTCACGCTCGTTCACGCATGACGACGGGTCCGGCGCGCTTCAGCTGTGCGTGTCTCTTTGTATGACGTCAGCTTTTCCCATGGGCCGTCAGGGCACCATAAGCCGTTCCTGTGGGTGCGGGACCATTCTTCATATAGGGCATTACTCACCAAGGGTGCACCATCGCGATGCCTCCGATCAGGCGACCACAGCGTCCTCGGCATCCACAGCGTCCGCGCCGTCCGCACCGTCGATGTCCGGGCGACCTCACACGCACCCCCGTGCGGTGGCACCATGACGCGGTGACCCCTGCACGTCAGCGCCCGACCCAAGTCGTCGCCCACCGTGGAGCCTCCGAGGACGCTCCCGAGCACACCCTGGCCGCGTACCGCAAGGCGATCGCGGACGGTGCGGACGCACTCGAATGCGACGTACGCCTGACCGCCGACGGTCATCTGGTCTGCGTCCACGACCGTCGCGTCAACCGTACGTCCAACGGCCGCGGCGCGGTTTCGGCGCTGGAGCTCTCCGATCTGTCCGCCCTGGACTTCGGCTCCTGGAAGACCCGCCATCCGCTCGGGGGGCGCGCGGAGGAGCCGGACTGGGTACACCGGCCGGAGGACAGGGAGGCGACCTCCGTCCTCACCCTGGAAAGGCTGCTCGAGCTCGTCGTCGACGCGGACCGCCGGGTGGAGCTGGCGATCGAGACCAAGCACCCCACGCGGTGGGCGGGACAGGTGGAGGAGCGGCTGCTGCTCCTGCTGAAGCGGTTCGGCCTGGACGCCCCCGGCTCCGCCGAGGAGTCCCCGGTACGCGTGATGAGCTTCTCCGCGCGGTCGCTGCACCGCGTGCGCGCCGTCTCGCCGACACTGCCGACGGTCTACCTGCAGCAGTTCGTCTCGCCCCGCCTGCGCGACGGACGGCTGCCGGAGGGCGTGCACATCGCGGGCCCCTCGATCCGGATCGTGCGCAGCCATCCCGCGTACATCGAGCGACTGAAGCAGGCCGGTCACCAGGTGCACGTGTGGACCGTGAACGACCCGGAGGACGTGGACGCCTGCGTCGGCCTCGGGGTGAACGCCATCATCACCAACCGCCCCCGCGCGGTGCTCGACCGGCTCGGCCGCTGACCCGCGCGAGGCTCGCCCGGCCCCCTGAGTCCGCAGGGCCCGCGGGGTTCGTGTGGCTCATGTGGTCCGTGCAGGACTCTTGACCGGGCGGCCCTGCGGGCGCATCCTCACATCTCGGCCACATCGACGAGATCCAGCCACCTGGTCACAGGGAGTGCTCCGGCGCATTCGGTGCGTGTCCGATCGTTCAAGTGCGTCACCGCATGCGGATCGGCCGGTTTCCGGTTCGGGCCCGTGGGGCATTCACACCGTGGCGTGGGGCGAAGGAGGTCTCGGGGGTGGCGTTGGTGGTGGCACAGGAAGTGCCCACGTCGTCGAGCATGGCCGTACCCCACGGCCCTGCGGGCGTGGGCAAGGCGAGGCACCGTATGCGCCTTCAACTGCGCGACGGCGGAGTGGCGGACACGGTCATCGACGATGCCGTGCTGATCCTTTCCGAGTTGCTGAGCAATGCGTGCAGGCACGGCAGACCCCTGGGCGGCGCCCTGGCCGGGGACGGCGCCGTCCGTGCGGCCTGGCAGGTGCACCCCTGCGGCCGACTGGTCGTGGAGGTGACCGACGGCGGCGGTCCGACCCGCCCGGCGCCCGCCACCCCGTCGGTCACCGCGCACGGCGGCCGGGGGCTGAACATCATCACGGCGCTGGCCGACGACTGGGGCGTACGCGACGAGGTACCCGGCGAGGTCACGGTGTGGGTCGTCGTCCACGGTGACGTGCACGACCCGGACGCCGGGCACCGGCGCGACGACTTCGCGACACGGGTGACGGCGCCCGCGGTGTCCGAGATGCCGGGACTGGAGTTCGCGGAAGCCTTCGACACCTTCGACTGACCACGCCGCCGCGCGGTGATCCCGCGGCCTCCCCGGCCGCCCCCCGCGCGGTTCTGCGCGCGTCGGCGACCCCGGCCCCGTACGGCTCCGCGCGTCACGGCCTGCCGTCCGCGGGCGGCACGTCGTCCACAGGGTCCCGTCGGTCGCGCCGTGAGCGGCTAGGCTCCCGCCCGTACGAGACGAGCCGTAACCGGGAGACACCCACGATGGCCAAGAAGCGCCCCCAGACGAAGGCCAAGCGCCCCCAGCTCACAGAGGGAGAGATCCCGGTCGTCGGCGCCCGTGAGCCCTGCCCCTGCGGCAGCGGACGCCGTTACAAGGCCTGCCACGGCCGTGCCGCCGCGCACGCGGTGACCGAGCTGGTACACCGTCCGTTCGAGGGCCTGCCGGGCGAGTGCGACTGGGTGGCGCTGCGCGAGCTGGTGCCGGCGGCCACCGTCGAGCTGTCCCTCAAGGGCGGCCTGCCCGAGGGCGTCCCGTCGGTCACCCTGGCCACGGTGCTGCCGATGGCCTGGCCCGCGCTGCGCCGTGAGGACGGCTCGGTCCTCCTCGGCCTGCAGAACGACACGTCGTCCGGGGACATCAGCCGCGACCTCGCCGACACCCTCCAGCGCGCGCTCGCCGCCGCCCCGGGCACCCCGGTGCAGGCCCGCCGCGCTCCCGCCGAGGGGCCCCGCCTGCAGGATCTGCTGGACCTCGAGGGCGCGTTCGAGCCGGTGGTGCACAGCGGTTTCGAGTTCTGGGTCCCCGACCCGGAGAATGCCACGCCGGACGTGACCGCCTCCCTGGAGCGGGCCAACGCGGCGGCCATCCCGACCGTCAAGCTCTCCGGAGTGGACGCCGCGTACTGGTGCGAGACGCCGGAGAAGAACCATCTGCGGTGGGTCATGCCGCACTCCGAGGAGCAGCTTCTGGACGCCTTGGCGCGACTGCACGCGGCGGGCCGGTCCTCCCTCGGTGAGGGCACCCGGCTCGTGGGCTCCTTCCGTGCTCACGGGCTCACGGTCCCGGTCTGGGACCTGCCCAGCGGGGTCGGCGCCGAGGACGTGGAGAAGCCGGCGGCCGAGTTCGCCGAGCGTCTCGCCGCCGCCCTGGCCACCGAGGCCCCGCTCACCGCCGACGAGCGCCGCGCGCGCGGCGGGCTGACCAACCGGCAGGTCACCCTCAGCTGAGACGCGCCGAGAGGCGTGTCGGCACGGGCATGCGCCCCGGTCGCGTCGGCTGACCGGGGCGCATGCCGGTGCCGCCAAAATCACCGGCTTCCTCCACAACTTCCGGTGTGGACAAGCCAGTCGGTGACGGAAAAGCTGAGTTCGAATTTGCTAACAGCCGATCTCTTGTTACCGTTCCAGTAGCCCGGTTGCTGGTGCATCCCCCGTCGCCAGCAACCGGGTCTTTGCGTGGCCGCCCTTGTCGACAGCAGCGCAACAGAGCGCGGTCGAATGTCAACCGGCTTTCTCCACCGGTGAGTTGCTCCCGGTCGGACGCGCCCGCCGACGACAGGACGGCCCCCCTCGGACGGCAGGACGTCCCCGCAGACGGTCACCGCGTCGACGCGGGCGGGACGGGAGCGAGCGCGAACGGACTCTCCCGGGGGCCCCGGCGCGGCCCCCGACACGGCAGCGCGGCCCCTGGCGTCACGGAGCAGCCCTCCGACACGGCGGTGCGGTCCCCGGCGTCACAGTGCGGCCCCGACATGGCGACGGTGCGGCCCGGGAAGGTACGCGCCCCAGCGGATGCCGGGCACGGATCGCGCACCGACGACCCCTACAGCTCGGGCGCGCTCACACCGGTACGGGTGAGGGCCTCGACCACGGCGTCCACCACGGCCTCGACGTCGGGCACCCACGGCGAGGCGGAACCGGGCAGCGGCGCGCGCTCCCAGCGGACCTCGCCCCGTCCGGTACCGGACGGGGGCAGGGCGAGGTAGCCGCCCTCACCGTGGAAACGGAGGGAGCCGGGGACGAAGTCCTTGGCGTGGAGCAGCTCGCCCAGTTGTTCCAGGGAGTACGGCTTGACCAGGATCGACCAGCGGTCCGGTGCGGCGACGACCGGGCCGAGCCGCATGCCGAGGCGGTCGAGGGCGCCCAGGGCGCGGGCGGCCGGCACCGCGGGCAGGGAGACCGCGCAGGGCGCCCTGCCCCCGGTGGCCAGGATGACGGGCGCCGTGGGCCGGTTGCCCCACCACCAGCGCACCATGCGCGCGTCGGTGGTCGCCGCGAGCAGGCCGGGGTCGAAGGGATGAGCGCCCGGCACCGTGCATTCGGGGTCGGGGCAACCGCAGCGGGTCCGGCCCTGCGGATCCGCCGCCACACCCGGGAGTACCGGCCACCGCCAGTCCGAGGCGAAGGTCAGGGCCGCTTCGATCAGTTCGGGCCCGCTGTCGCCGTCCTGGGACAGGAGCCTGCGCCGCCTTCCGAGGATCTCGCGCATGAGCGCTCGTTCCTTTCCGTTGCACGCCTGGCAACACCGTGGTCCACGTCACAACATGAGTCGATCACTGCACTGTGCGTACCTACTGTGCGTACCTGTCGGCGCATCACACCCCCGCACCGGGCAAGGGGAGCCCCCATGGGCCGAGGCCGGGCAAGGGCTGCCTCCACGGCCGCGCCACCCGTACTGCGTCGAGCAGAAGCACGGGGCCGACGTGGGGTGGCGAAGTCTGGCGTTTACCGTCGCGCTTGTATCTCTCCGCCTCCGCCACGGGAGGATGGGGCACGGTCGTCGGTGGTTAAGACGCCCGGGTCCGTCGCCAGGTTCCCGGGTGATTCCCAACCACCCCTGGCCTTCACCGAGTACGTACCCATCACGACCGCTGTGACGCTCCGTCGAGCGAGCCCAGTCGACCGCAATCAGCCTCCCCCTGAGGCAGTTTCAAGCCAAGTTCACTTTTCGGCAAGAGGTCGGGAGTGAGTTCCCTTCAACCTCACGGACACCAGGAATCCCAGCGGGACAATGCTGGACATCTCCTCACGAGTACGTGTACATGTGGAGACACTGCCGGCGACGCAGAATGACATGGGGGTTTGCGATGCTTTCGAGCAGTAAGTACCGGCCGGAAAGCCGGACGCCATGAACGCCCCTCATCCTCCGAAAGTGGCCGGAATCGATTCAACGGTTCCCGCACCCGCGCAGACTGTCGCGTCCGTTTCCACGGGTACCTCCCCCGCCGCCCCGGCAAACCCCCACAACGCCCCGGGCGCGCTGCTCCAGGACCGTCTGGCGGGATGGGTCTCCGACCTCACCACCCTCCACGAGCTGACCGAGCGCCTGGCCCGTACGCGCGCACTCGACGAGGCACTCCGGGAAATGCTGCGCGCCGGCGCCGCCCTGGTGGGCGCCCGGCGCGGTCTCGTCGCCCTGGAGCCCGCCGACGGTCTCGGCCCGGACCACATGACCGGCCTCGGCCTGGCCCACGCGGACCTCGGTCACATCGAGACCGTCCCGCGCAGTTCCCTGCCCTACGGCAGGATCCTGGACGGACTGCTCGGCGCCGACGACGGCATCGCCGAGCCCGACCTGCTCACCGCGAAGGGGCTCGACCCCAGGCACCGCGAGGTCGCCGCCCGCCTCGGCTACGCCGCCAGCTACACCCTGCCCCTTGTGCCGGAGACGCCCGCGACCCCTGAGACTCCTGAGACCTCCGAGATCCTCCGGACCTCAAGGACCTCCGAAACCTCACAGCTCCCGGACACCCCGCGTACCGCCGCGCCCGGACTGCGCCTGGGCGCGGCGGTGTGGCTCTACGACGAACCGGCCGAGCCGTCGGAACGGCAGCGTCATCTCGTCGGCCTCTACACCCGGTACGCCGCCGAGCATCTCGCCCGCCTGCTGGAACTCGAGCGCACGCGCGCGTCCATGGCCACCATGTCCGAGGAGCTGCTCCCCTCGCGCCTGCCCCGGATCCCCGGCGTCCAGCTCGCCGCCCGGCACCGCACCTCCTCGCACGGCGGCGGCGACTGGTACGACGCGCTGCCGCTGCCGGACGCCGCCCTCGGCCTCGCCGTGGGGTCCGTCACCGGGGCCGGACCCAGCGCGGTCGCCGCGATGGGCCGGCTGCGGGCGTCCCTGCGCGCGTACGCCGTGATGGAGGGCGAGGATCCGGTCGCCGTCCTGTCCGACCTGGAACTGCTGCTGAGGCTCACCGAACCGGCCCGGTCGGCCACCGCCCTGTTCGGCTACTGCGAACCCGCGCTGCGCAAGATCACGCTGGCCGGTGCCGGGCACAGCCCGCCGCTGCTGATCGGCGAGCACCGCACCGAGTTCGTGGAGACGTCCGTCTCGGCTCCCCTGGGCATGCTCGCCTGCTGGGAGGCGCCGAGTGTGGAGGTGTACCCGGAACCGGGCGAGACGGTTCTGCTCTACACCGACGGGCTGCTGCACCGCACCGGCGATCCCACCGACCGCGCCTTCGCACGGCTGCACGCGGCGGCGGCAGGGGTGCCGCAGGCGCTGCGCCGCGACCCCGGTGCGATCGCCGACCACATCCTGCGCACCGTGCTGCCGGAGGGTGCGGCCCCGCCGAGGACGGCGGCCCGGCCGGCCGTGACGACCCCGGCGTCCGCGACGGACTCCGCGGAGGACGTGGTCCTGCTGGCCGCGCGGTTCGAGTAGCGGTTCCGGAGCACCCGGCGACCGGTCCGGGACGTCGTCCTCCGCATGCTCTCGGTAACGGGTCCTTCCGCTCTGCGACTGTTTCGCCGACGACCGTACGATGGTGGTGGTCCCCCCTGCCCGGACGAAACCGCGGGCTCGGGGGAGTCCAGAGCCTTACCAAGGAGGATGACCGCTGTGGCAGAAGAGCTCCCGACCGCGTTCGACCAGGCTGCCGACGCAGCGGGCCCGGAGACCGCGGAAGGCCCGGAGACCGCTGAGGAAGCGCCCATCAAGCAGCGCAAGAACGGTCTCTACCCCGGCGTCTCCGACGAGCTGGCCGAGAACATGAAGAGCGGCTGGGCCGACACCGAGCTGCACGGCCTGGAGCCGATCCCCCAGGTCGCCGAGACGGCCGCCCGCCGCGCCGCGCTGTCCGCCCGCTTCCCGGGTGAGCGCCTGGTCGTCCCCGCGGGCAACCTGAAGACGCGGTCCAACGACACCGAGTACGCCTTCCGCGCGTCGGTCGAGTACGCCTACCTCACCGGCAACCAGACGGAGGACGGCGTCCTCGTCATGGAGCCGACGGACGACGGCCACAAGGAGACGATCTACCTCCTGCCGCGCTCGAACCGCGAGAACGGCGAGTTCTGGCTGGACGGCCAGGGCGAACTGTGGGTCGGCCGGCGCCACTCCCTCACCGAGGCCGAGCAGCTGTACGGCATCCCCGCCTCCGACGTCCGCGAACTGGCCGGCGCCCTGCGCGAGGCCACCGGCCCCGTACGGGTCGTGCGCGGGTACGACGCCGGGATCGAGGCGGCGCTGACCGACAAGGTCACCGCCGAGCGCGACGAGGAGCTGCGCGTCTTCCTCTCCGAGGCACGGCTGGTCAAGGACGCCTTCGAGATCGGTGAGCTGCAGAAGGCCGTCGACTCCACCGCACGCGGCTTCGAGGACGTCGTGAAGGTCCTCGACAAGGCCGAGGCCACCAGCGAGCGCTACATCGAGGGCACGTTCTTCCTGCGTGCGCGGGTGGAGGGCAACGACGTCGGCTACGGCTCCATCTGCGCCGCCGGCCCGCACGCCACCACCCTGCACTGGGTGCGCAACGACGGCCCGGTCCGCTCCGGCGACCTGCTGCTGCTCGACGCGGGTGTGGAGACGCACACCTACTACACCGCCGACGTCACCCGCACGCTGCCGGTCAACGGCCGCTACAGCGAGCTGCAGAAGAAGATCTACGACGCCGTGTACGACGCCCAGGAGGCCGGTATCGCGGCGGTCAAGCCGGGCGCCAAGTACCGGGACTTCCACGACGCCGCGCAGCGGGTGCTGGCCGAGCGGCTCGTCGAGTGGGGCCTGGTCGAGGGGCCGGTCGAGCGGGTGCTGGAGCTGGGTCTGCAGCGCCGCTGGACGCTGCACGGCACCGGGCACATGCTCGGCATGGACGTCCACGACTGCGCGGCCGCGCGCACCGAGACCTACGTCGACGGCACGCTGGAGCCGGGCATGGTCCTCACGGTCGAGCCGGGCCTGTACTTCCAGGCCGACGACCTGACCGTGCCCGAGGAGTACCGGGGCATAGGCGTCCGCATCGAGGACGACATCCTGGTCACCGAGGACGGCAACCGGAACCTGTCCGCCGCGCTGCCCAGGCGGTCGGACGAGGTCGAGGCGTGGATGGCCGCCCTCAAGGGCTGACACGCGCGCACGTCGGCCGGGTACCACGGGTGATACCCGGCCGACGTGCGCTCAGGGGCACGACCGCGAGCGCGTCCGGAGGCCCGGCAGTGCGGTCAGACCGCCATCAGCGGCGCGTCCTCCCGCCATTTGAGGAGCTTGTCGAAGCTCACCACGGCGCCGTCCAGCCCCGGCCTGTTGCCGATGTGGACGTGGTCGGCGAGCTCCTGGATGAGGCAGAGCCCGCGGCCGTGCTCCGCGTCGGAGGGCACGGGGCGGGCCGCCGGGCGGGCCCGGCCGCCGGTTCCGGCGGGAAAACCGGGCCCCGCGTCGGCGACCTCGATGCGGCACCTCTCGCCGTCGAGGTAGGCGGTCACCCGGTACGCCTCCGAGGAACCGCCCCGGACGGCATCCCCACCGTGCTCGACGGCGTTCGCGCAGGCCTCGCTGAGGGCCACGGAGAGGTCGTAGGAAATGTCGGGGTCGACGCCCGCGGTCTCCATGGCGCCGATCAGCAGACGCCGGGCGAGCGGCACGCTCGCAGCGTCGCGCCGCAGATGGAGTGACCACCAGATGCTCATGCTCCAGCCTCCCGGCCGCGGCTCGACATACCGTTACGTATTGCCCTGCGTACTCGGTTGTAAGCGTGCAGTCGGCGTGACACCCCCCATATGGCGGGTGCGCCGCGCAGTCGAACGGTGTATGTGGGACGGCCGGTGGCAGAGGTGACCTTCCGGTCGTACCGCATCTTGCGGACCTGCCGTACGGCGGCGGCGGGGCCAGTGCGATGATGAGCCCGTCATGACTGCCCCCCACGTGCGCACGACGCGCTCCGGACGAGGGCTCCGGATCCTGCGGGCCGCGGTGTTCGCCGCGGTCTGTGTCGTGCTGGCCGGGGCAGGTCACACGCTCGCCTCCCACGCCCCCGTCCCGCTGTGGACACTGGGCGCGGGATTCCTCGGGACGGTCGCGGTCGCGGCGCCGCTCGCCGGACGCGTGCGTTCCCTGCCGGGGATCGCGGCCATGCTGGCGGCCGGTCAGACCGTGCTGCACATCGTGTTCGGCATCGGCCAGCACGGCGCGGCGGCCCCCGCGGACGCGGTGTCGCCCCTCTCCGACGCCTCGCTGATCGAGCAGGCCGCACGACTGGTGTGCGGCACCACCGCGGCGGCCATCAGCCCCGCGCAGGCGCAGCGCATCCTCATCGACGCGCGGGTCCACCCCGGTGCGGCCGACGGCGCCCACGCGCAGGCCCAGGGGGACACGCTGTCCTCGGCCGCGGTGGAATCGTCGGTGCTGCTGCCGACCCTGCCGATGCTGCTCGCGCACGTCCTCGTGGCGCTCGCCACGGGCTGGCTGCTGCGCCGCGGCGACCTGGCGCTGCTGCGGCTGGCCGAACTGTCGGCGCACGGCGTCGCCGAAGGCGCCCTCGTACGGTCGCTGCGCGCGGCGCTCACCCTGGTGCTCGCCCTGCGCGCGGGCCTCCCGGGGGCTCCGCAGGTCGCCCCGTGTCCGGTGCCCACCGCACCGCCCGCGCCGCCCGTACCCCGTACCGCCGCACTCCAGCACACGGTGATCCGCCGGGGCCCGCCGGCCGGTACCGCGTTCGCCCTCGCCGCCTGACGCGACCGGGCCACACTCCGCCACCGCCGGACAACCGGGGGAGGAGAGGGGCGCCGGCGCGCGGCACGCGTGTGCGTCCGCTCTCCCGCGTGTTCCTCGCGTACGAGCAGCCGTCGGCGACCGAGCCGTCACGGCCCCGCGGTCGGCGACCCCGCCACCCGGCGGCCGGGCGGCAGAGCCGTCACCGGCACAGGTGCTCACCGCCACAGGTGCTCACCGGCCCACGTGCTCGCCCGTACGCGTATTCCTCACCGTCAGTGAAACCAGACTGAAGCGGAGTGCTTCTGCCATGAAGGCTTCTCGTATCGCCGCCGCCGGCGCCGTCGCCGGTGTCGCCGTCCTCACCCTGTCCGCCCCCGCCTTCGCGCACGTCAGCGTGCAGCCCGAGGGCGAGGCCGCCAAGGGCGGTTACGCAGTGGTGAACTTCAAGGTCCCCAACGAGCGTGACAACGCGTCGACGACCAAGCTCGAGGTGACCTTCCCCGCCGACCACCCGCTGGCCTCCGTGTTGCCGCAGCCGGTCGACGGCTGGGACGTCAAGGTCACCAAGTCCAAGCTGGACAAGCCGTTGGAGGTGCACGGCAGGAAGATCGACGAGGCCGTCACCAAGGTCACCTGGACCGCCGACGACGACGGCATCGAGCCGGGCTTCTTCCAGAAGTTCCCGGTGTCCGTCGGCTCCCTGCCGGAAGACACCGACGAACTGGTCTTCAAGGCCCTGCAGACGTACTCCAACAAGGAGGTCGTCCGCTGGATCGAGGTGCCGCAGGAGGGCAAGGACGAGCCCGACCACCCGGCTCCCGTCCTCACCCTGTCCGAGGCCTCCGCCGACGGCCACTCGCACGGCGCGTCGGACGACAAGGCCGACAAGGCCGAGTCCGCCGGGGACGCCGAGAAGGCGGCCGTGGAAACCACCACGGCCGCCGACTCCGACGGCACCGACACCACCGCCCGTGTCCTGGGCATCGTCGGCATCGTCGTCGGCGCCGCGGGCGTCGCCTACGGCGTGCTCGCCGGGCGTCGGCGCACCTCCGCCTGACCCCACCCGCTGGACGGCGCGCACCGGGGCCACCCACGACCCCGTGGAGCCCCGGTGCGCGCCGGAGAACTCACATCCCTGGAAAACATCATGCGCAAGAAGACCTTCACGGCGGCCGCCCTGCTCGCCGCCGCCACCCTGACTCTCTCCGCCTGCGGCAGCGGCGACGGCGACAGCGACAAACCCATCACCATGGTCTCCGAGGCGGCCGGCGCCGAGAAGGCGGCCACGGTCCTCGACAAACCGTTCGAGAAGCCGGACCTCGTCCTCACCGACACGCAGGGCGAGGAGTACGACTTCCGTGAGGAGACCGCCGGCAAGCCCACGCTGATCTACTTCGGCTACACGCACTGCCCCGACGTCTGCCCGCTGACCATGAACAACCTCGCGGTGGCCAAGAAGCAGCTGCCCCAGAAGCAGCAGGACGAGCTGCGGATCGTGTTCGTCACCACCGACCCCGAGCGGGACACCCCCGCCGCGCTCGGCAAGTGGCTCAAGGGCATCGACGACCAGGCCGTCGGCCTGACCGGCGACTTCGACACGATCCAGGCCGGCGCCCGCACCCTCGGCATCTCGATCAACGCACCGCGCAAGGACGACAAGGGCCAGGTCGTCTCCGACCACGGCACCCAGGTCATCGCCTTCTCCCCGAAGACCGACGGCGGCTACCTCCTGTACGGCGAGGACGCCACCGTCGAGGACTACACCGAGGACCTCCCCCGCATCATCGAGGGCGAGAAGCCGTGAGGCGTCGCCTCTCCCTCGCCGCGGTGGCCGTCGCCGGGGCGCTGACCCTGGCCGGCTGCGGCGCCCCGGGCTCCGGCAGCACCACAGCCGAACTGTCCGTCGACTCCGCGTACATGCCGCAGCCGGTGTCGGACCTGGCGGCCGGCTTCCTCGTCATCGACAACAAGGGCGGCGCGGACGACCGGCTGACCTCGGTCAGCAGCGACATCGCCGACCGCGTCACCGTGCACGAGACCGTCGACGGGTCCATGCGGGAAGTCGACGGGCTCGACATCCCGGCCCACGGCCGTCTCGTGCTCGAGAGCGGCGGCAACCACCTGATGTTCGAGCAGCTGAAGCGGAAGCCGGAGCAAGGTCAGCAGGTCTCCGTCGAACTGCGTTTCGCCCACTCCGACCCCGTCACGGTCGAGATGCCGGTGAAGCCCGCCACCTACACCCCGAAGCACGGACACTGAGGGAGACACCCCCGTGACCCAGACCATCGCCCCCCGCGCCCGGACCCTGCTGCTGTTGCTGGCCGTCATCGGCGCGCTCCTCGCCGGGGCCGCTCCCGCGTCCGCGCACGCCGCGCTGACCGGCAGCGATCCCCAGCAGGGGACGGTGGTCGACAAGGCTCCCAGCCAGGTCTCACTCACCTTCTCCGAGCCGATCGCGGTGAGCGACGACTCCCTGCGCGTCCTCGACCCCAAGGGCAAGCGGGCCGACAAGGGCGCCCCCGCCAACCCGAGCGGCACGACCTACACCGTGCAACTGCTCGGCGGACTGCCCGACGGCACCTACACCGTCACCTACCAGGTGGTGTCCGCGGACAGCCATCCCGTCGCCGGCGCCTTCACCTTCTCCATCGGCGCCCCCTCCGAGACCTCCGTCCAGGCTTCCGCCCAGGCGCCCGACGACGGGCTGGTGGGCTGGCTGTACGGCTTCGGACGGTACATGTCGTACGCCGGATTCGTGGTCATGACCGGCGGGGCCGCGTTCGTGCTGGCCTGCTGGCGGCCCGGCGCCGGTGTCCGGACGGTGCAGCGGCTGGTCGTCTCCGGGTGGCTCACCCTCACCGCGGCCACCCTCGCGCTGCTGCTCCTGCGCGGCTCCTACACGCGCTCCGGCAAGATCGGCGACATCTTCGACATGTCGCTGCTCGGGGAGGTGCTGCAGACCAAGACCGGCGCGGCGCTGGTGTCGCGGCTGCTGCTGCTCGCCGCGGCGGCGCTGTTCATCGCGGTGTTCTTCGGCGCCGCCCAGGACCAGCGGGACGACACGGAGAAGCGGGACCTGACCTTCGGGCTGGCGATCGGGGGGACGGTCGTGGCGGCCGGGCTCGCCGCGAGCTGGGCCATGTCCGAACACGCCTCCCAGGGCCTCCAGGCCGGCATCGCGATGCCGGTCGACATCGTCCATCTGCTGGCCGTCGCCGCCTGGCTCGGCGGACTCACCGCCCTGCTCGTCGCGCTCTACCGGGCACCCGCCGAGACCGCCGTCGACGCGGCCGCCGTCCAGCGGTTCTCGCGGCTCGCGTTCGGCAGCGTGGTCGCCCTGGTCGTCACCGGGATCTACCAGAGCTGGCGGCAGCTCGGCTCCTGGTCCGCGCTGACCGACACCCGGTACGGGCAGTTGCTGCTCGCCAAGATCGGGTTCGTGGTGCTCATGGCCGGGCTGGCGTACTTCTCACGGCGGTGGACGGCACGGCTCGTCGGGGCGGACGGGACGGCGGTCCGCCCGGAGACGGCCGGGACGGAACCCTTGGCGGCCGTCTCCGCTGCAAAGGCCGGCGCTGGGGAGGCCGGTACGGAGACGGACGGTTCCCAGAAAGCCGAGACCGGGACGGAGAAGGCCGGACCCGAAGTCACGACCGACCCCGAGCCTCGCGCCGACACCGACACCGACACCGACACCGACACCGACACCGCAGCCGATACCCACACCGCCACTGCCGCCACCACCGACACCACCGACACCACCGACACCACCGACGTGGGACGGGCCCCGGCGGAGACGGCCGGCACCGGGGCGAAGGCCGGTGAGCACTCCGCGCGGGCCGCTCAGCTCGCCCGGCAGCGGGCAGCCGTGGAGACCGCCCGGCAGAAGCGGCTGCGGGACGCCGACCCGAACCGCTTCGGGCTGCGTCGCTCGGTGCTCGCCGAGGCCGGTGTCGCCGTCGTCCTGCTCGCGATCACCACCGTGCTGACGCAGACCGAACCGGGACGTACGGAGCAGGAGGCCAAGGCCGCCTCCTCGTCCTCCGCCCCGTCGTCATCCTCGTCCTCGTTCGCCCAGGGCACCGGAGCGGTGACCCTGAACATGCCGTTCGACACCGGCGGCAAGGAGGGCAGGGGCGTCGTCACGATCGACCTGAACCCCGCGCGTGTGGGTGGCAACGACATGCACATCTATGTGGAGCGAACCGACGGCAAGACCCTCGACGTCCCCGAACTGAAGGTCGACTTCACCCTCTCCGCCAAGGACATCGGGCCGCTGCCCGTCGTGCCCGACCGCGTCGCCGCCGGGCACTGGTCGGCGAGTGACGTGCAGATCCCCATGGCGGGCGACTGGACGGTCGAGGTGATCGTGCGGACCTCCGACATCGACCAGGTGACCGTCTCCAAGAACGCGCAGATCGGCTGAACCACCATGACTGACCAGTCCACTCCGGAGGCCCGCACCCTCGCGGCACCGGACCCCCTGGAGGGAGTCGCCGTACCGGCCGACCGGAAGGGCATCTCCCGCCGCCGCCTGCTCGGCACCGCCGGGGCCACCGGGCTCGTGCTCGGCGCGGCGGGTAGCGCCGTGGGCTACGCCGCCGCGCCCTCCGGGGCGACTCCGCTGGCCTCGGTGGGCGCGGGCAAGGCGATGTTTCACGGGAAACATCAGCCCGGCATCACCCAGGGGCTCCCGGCCCGCGGCCATCTCATCGCCTTCGACCTGGCGCCGGGCGCCGGGCGCAAGGAGGCCGCCGCCCTGCTGCGCCGCTGGTCGGAGACGGCCCGGCGGCTGATGGCGGGCGAGCCGAGCGCCGACGGCGACACCGATGTGGCCCGCGACGCCGGCCCCTCCTCGCTGACCGTCACCTTCGGCTTCGGCCACAGCTTCTTCGGACGCACCGGTATGGAGAAACAGCGTCCGGTGGCCCTGGACCCGCTGCCCGACTTCTCCTCCGACCACCTGGACAAGGCACGCAGCAACGGCGACCTGTGGGTGCAGATCGGCGCTCATGACGCCCTCGTCGCCTTCCACGCCCTGCGCGCCGTGCAGAAGGACGCCGGTTCGGCGGCCCGGGTCCGCTGGCAGATGAACGGCTTCAACCGCACACCGGGCGCCACCGCCCGGCCCATGACCGCCCGCAACCTGATGGGCCAGGTCGACGGCACCCGCAACCCGAAGCCGACCGACCCGGACTTCGACCAGCGGATCTTCGTACCGGAGAACGGCGAGCCCGCGTGGATGGCGAACGGCTCCTACGTCGTCGTACGGCGCATCCGCATGCTTCTCGACGACTGGGAGAAACTCGCGGTCAAGGAGCAGGAGGCCGTCATCGGGCGCCGCAAGTCCGACGGGGCCCCGTTGTCCGGAGGCACCGAGACGTCCGAGATGGACCTGGAGAAGACGGACTCCGGAGGCAATCTGGTGGTCCCCATCAACGCCCACGCCCGGATCACCCGGCCCGACCAGAACGGCGGCGCGGCGATGCTCCGGCGCCCGCTCTCGTACCACGACGGCATGGACGCGGACGGCGTGCCCGACGCGGGTCTGCTGTTCATCTGCTGGCAGGCCGACCCGCTGCGGGGCTTCGTGCCGGTGCAGCGCAAGCTGGACCGGGGGGACGCGCTGACGCCGTACCTCCGGCACGAGGCGAGCGGACTGTTCGCGGTGCCGGGTGGCGCGGCGGAGGGTGAGTATGTGGGACAGCGGTTGCTGGAGGGGTGAAAACCACCTCGTGTCACTCCTGGGAGCACAGACGAAGGTGCGGTCGGCATGAGCCCATTAGGGTGAGCCCATGCCAGCGAGCTATGCGTATCTCGGCCCCGAGGGCACCTTCACCGAGGTGGCCCTGCGCACCCTTCCGGAGGCGGCCACCCGGGAGCTGACCCCGTATGTGTCCGTGCAGTCCGCGCTCGACGCGGTACGCGCAGGTGAGGCCGAGGCCGCGTTCGTCCCCATCGAGAACTCCGTCGAGGGCGGCATCACCACCACCCTCGACGAACTGGTCGCGGGCACCCCGCTGATGATCTACCGCGAGGTGCTGCTGTCGATCACCTTCGCGCTGCTCGTCCGCCCCGGCACCAAGCTCTCGGACATCAAGACGGTCACCGCCCACCCCGCCGCCCAGCCACAGGTGCGCAACTGGCTGAAGCAGCACCTCCCGGACACCGCCTGGGAATCGGCCGCCTCCAACGCGGACGGGGCCCGTCTGGTGCAGGAGGGCCGGTACGACGCGGCCTTCGCCGGCGAGTTCGCGGCGGCCCGGTACGGGCTGGAGGCCCTGGAGACCGGGATCCACGACGCGGAGAACGCCCAGACCCGCTTCGTGCTGGTCGGACGCCCGGCCCGGCCCGCCGCACGCACGGGCGCGGACAAGACGTCCATCGTGCTGTGGCAGCGCGACGACCACCCCGGTGGCCTGCGCGATCTGCTGGGCGAGTTCGCCACACGGGGCGTCAACCTGATGCTGCTCCAGTCCCGGCCCACCGGTGCCGGTATCGGCAATTACTGTTTCTGCATCGACGCCGAGGGACATATCTCGGACCGCAGGGTGGCCGAGACGTTGACGGGGCTCAAGCGGGTCTGTCTTCAGGTGCGCTTCCTCGGTTCGTACCCGCGTGCGGATGTACAGCCGGCGGAGGTACGGGATCCGCTCCCCGGAACCTCGGACGCCGAGTTCGTGTCCGCGGCGGAGTGGGTGGCGCGATGCCAGGACGGCCGGTTCTGAGGGACCTCAGCCGGGGCGGAACCGGTCCTACCTGCTGATTTTCGTTATCCACAGAAGTTATCCACAGGTCCGCTTCTCGACCTGGGGACAAGTCGACAGCATTGCCCCGTTCGGTCGACAAATCTCCCCAGTGCCCATGATTGCATTCACTCACCCGCGGATCGCCCTTCGTCCGCTCTTTCCCTTTCGGCAACCCTTTGGAGCGGCCCCTTCTCCTCAAAAGCGGAGGTAAGGGGAGTTCGCGCCGGGAATCCTCCCTCCGGTCACACGTTTCGGAGTGATCGATTCCGGTGTCCACAGATTTCCTTCACACCCTGTGGATAACTTTCGAAAAGCTGTGGACACCTGTGGACAACCAGGCTTCAGGTCCCGTTTCCCGCAAGGAATTCCAGTCAACGGGCCGCCTGTGTCACCGACTCTTCCCGGGGAGAGACCCCCGCGCATTGACCCCCGGGACATAGTGCGCACACCCCCCATAACGGAATGCGATCGCTCCCCTCGGAATAGTGAGTCGTGGGCTGTCACCGCGCACCGGTAGCCTTGACCGCGTGATTGACCTTCGCCTGCTCCGTGAGGACCCCGACCGTGTGCGCGCTTCGCAGCGCGCCCGTGGAGAGGACGTCGCGCTCGTCGACTCCCTCCTGTCCGCCGACGAACGGCGGAGGTCGTCCGGCGTCCGCTTCGACGAGCTGCGCGCCGAGCAGAAGGCGCTCGGCAAGCTCATCCCCAAGGCGACCGGCGACGAGAAGGCCGAGCTGCTGAAGAAGGCCGGCACACTCGCCGCCGACGTCAAGGCGGCCGACGCCGAGCGGGACGCGGCAGCGGTTGAGACCCAGGAGCTCCTGGGCCGGCTGAGCAATCTCGTCCACCCCGACGTCCCCGTCGGCGGTGAGGAGGACTTCGTCACGCTGGAGACGCACGGCACCGCCCGCGACTTCGCCGCCGAGGGCTTCGAACCCAAGGACCACCTGGAGCTCGGTCAGCTCCTCGGCGCCATCGACGTCGAGCGCGGCGCCAAGGTCTCCGGCTCGCGCTTCTACTTCCTGACCGGCGTCGGCGCCCTGCTCGAACTGGCGCTGGTGAACGCCGCGATCGCCCAGGCCACCGCGGCCGGCTTCACACCGATGCTGACCCCGGCCCTGGTCCGTCCCCAGTCCATGGCGGGCACCGGCTTCCTCGGCCAGGCGGCCCAGGACGTCTACCACCTCGAGAAGGACGACCTCTACCTGGTCGGCACCTCCGAGGTACCGCTCGCCGCGTACCACATGGACGAGATCATCGACGCCGACCGGCTGCCGCTGCGCTACGCGGGCTTCTCCCCCTGCTTCCGCCGCGAGGCCGGCTCGCACGGCAAGGACACCCGCGGCATCTTCCGCGTGCACCAGTTCGACAAGGTCGAGATGTTCTCCTACGTCACTCCCGAGGAGTCGCAGGCGGAGCACCAGCGGCTGCTGGAGTGGGAGAAGCAGTGGCTGACGTCGCTGGAGCTGCCGTTCCGTGTGATCGACGTCGCCTCGGGCGACCTGGGCTCCTCGGCCTCGCGGAAGTACGACTGCGAGGCGTGGATCCCGACCCAGGGCAAGTACCGCGAGCTGACCTCGACCTCGGACTGCACCGAGTACCAGTCCCGTCGGCTCCAGATCCGGGTGCGTGACGGCAAGACGGTGCGTCCGCTGGCCACGCTCAACGGCACCCTGTGCGCCGTGCCGCGCACCATCGTGGCGATCCTGGAGAACCACCAGCAGGCGGACGGCTCGGTGCGGGTGCCCGAGGTGCTGCGTCCGTACCTGGGCGGTCGGGAGCTCCTGGAGCCGGTCGCCAAGTGAGCACGCCGTTCCCCTACCAGCTCATCGCCACCGATCTCGACGGCACACTGCTGCGTGACGACCACTCGGTCTCCCGCCGCACCCGGGACGCGCTCGCCGCGGCCACCGCGGCGGGGGCCGCCCACATCGTCGTCACCGGGCGCGCGGTTCCCTGGACCCGGCCCATCCTCGACGACCTCGGCTACCAGGGGCTCGCCGTCTGCGGCCAGGGCGCCCAGGTGTACGACGCGGGGACGCACCGGCTGCTCACCTCGGTGACGCTGGACCGACAGCTGGCCGCCGTGGCGCTGGCCAAGATCGAGGCGGAGGTCGGCCCGCTGCACCTGGCCGGGAGCCGCGCCGGGCTGGACGGCGAGGTGCTGGTGGGCCCCGGCTACGAAGTGCAGGGGCCGCTGCCCGCGATTCCGTTCACGGACGCGTCGGACCTGTGGGCGGCGCCGCTGAACAAGGTGTACATCCAGCACCCGAGCCTCACCGACGACGAACTCGTCGACGCGGCCGTCCGCACCGCGGGCGGCTTCGTCACCGTCACCATGGCGGGCGAGGGCATCGTCGAACTGCTGCCTCTCGGTCTGTCCAAGGCCACCGGACTGTCCCTGGCCGCTCGCCGGCTGGGAGTGAAGGCCGCGGGGACGATCGCGTTCGGCGACATGCCGAACGACATCCCCATGTTCGCCTGGGCCACGCAGGGCGTCGCCATGGCCAACGCCCACCAGGATCTGCGGGCGGTCGCCGACGAGGTGACGTCCTCCAACGAGGAGGACGGGATCGCGGTGGTGGTGGAGCGGTTGCTGGGCTGAGGCCCGGCGTTCGGCGTTCGGCGTTCGGCGTTCGGCGTTCGGCGGAGGATGCACGGATCGAACGTGCGCGGGCTCTTCGGGCCCGACCAAGGCTTGGACCAAGCCAGTGCCTTACCACTCGGCCAATCCTCCGGGTGGGCGGCCCACGCGCCGGTGTGCGCGTGCTCGAAGCGGCCGCCCCGGGCAGGTCCCCGTGCGGGACGGACTCGACGGAGCAGTAGGGATTACCCCGGAGTCCGCCGTGGGCTGCCCTGACGGGAGCCGGACGTACTGCCGTGCATGGGCATCGTCCCGCTCCTCTCCCAGCAGACGGCGCCGGGCCTTCCCGGCGCTGCGGACACCACCACTCTGCCCGCCGGGGAAGTCCGGCGCCACCGAATTTGAACGCGGCGGGCGGCGCCTGCCCGGCCGCCGCCCGCCACTTCGCCGAAAAGCCCTCACTCCTCGCCTGCGAGCGTGAGCGTGCGCAGCTTCTGACCGGCGTACCAGGTGGCCAGCACGGTGACGACGACCAGCAGGACCGTCGCGGTCGTCAGTCCGACGTCCGAGGTGACCAGGTCACCGCCGGCGACCTTCTGGGCCACCGCCAGCGACCACTGCTGGATGCTCAGCGTGCGGGCGCCGGGCACCAGGGAGCCGAACAGGGCCTCCCAGACCAGCGCGTAGACCAGGCCGAACACCACCGCGTGCCGGGAGACCGTGCCGAGCAGCAGGAAGAGCGCCGCGTAGGCGATGGAGGCGACCAGCGCGGCCACCGTGTAGGCGACGGCGACCTGCTGGCCGTTGCCGTTCAGGATGAAGCCCGCGACCAGGGTGGGCACCGCCGAGAAGACCATCGTTACGGCGATCGCCACGATCAGCTTGGTGTAGATGATCGTGGGCCGCTTGACCGGCTTGGACAGCAGGTAGACCACCGAGCCGTCGTCGATCTCGGGACCGATCGCACCGGTACCCGCGATGACGCCGATGATCGGCACCATCGTGGCGAGCGCCAGCCCGCCGAGGATGTCGGCGGCGGTCTGGTCGTCGGCACCGGCGAGGACGCGCACCGCCAGGGAGATCGCGATCAGCAGCAGCGGCAGGGCGCCCAGGATGAGGGCCCGGCGACGGCCGAGCAGGGCCCGGTAGGTGAGCCGGGCGACTGTGGGGTCGTACATGGTGTTCGGCCTCCTACGCCGCGACGAGATACGAGAAGACGGACTCGAGGGACTCGTCGGACGGCGAGACCGTGAGCAGGCGGATGCCGTGTTCCTTCGCGACCCTGGGCAGCAGGGACGTGAAGCGGCCGAAGTCGACGGCCTGGATCCGCAGCACGCCCTCGCCGTGGTCGACCTCGATGCCGGACGTGGACGGGTCCGCGATCAGGGCGGCCGCGAGGGCGCGGTCGTCGCTGGAGCGCACCAGGTAGCGGTGCGGGCGGTCCGTCATCAGCCGGCGGATCTTGCGGAAGTCACCGCTGGCCGCGTGCCGGCCGGCGACGACGACCTCGATGTGCCAGGCGAGCTGCTCGACCTCCTCGAGGATGTGGGAGGAGAACAGCACGGTGCGGCCCTCGTCGCCCATGCGCCGCAGCAGGTCCATCAGCTGCATGCGCTGGCGCGGGTCCATTCCGTTGAACGGCTCGTCCAGCAGGAGCAGGGACGGCTCGTGGACCAGCGCGGAGGCCATCTTCACGCGCTGGCGCATGCCCTTGGAGTACGTGGCGATCTTGCGGTCCTGCGCGTACTCCATCTCGACCGTCGCCAGCGCCCGCTGGGCCTCCTTGGCGCCCAGTCCGTGCAGTTCGGCGTTGGCGAGGACGAACTCGCGGCCGGTGAGGAAGTCGTACATCGCCTCGCGCTCGGGGACGATGCCGATGTGCCGGTAGATCTTCTCGTTGCGCCACACCGCCTGCCCGTCGAGGGTGACGGTGCCGGTGGAGGGGGCGAGGAAGCCGGCCATCATGTTGATGAGGGTGGACTTTCCGGCGCCGTTGGGGCCGAGCAGGCCGGTGACGCCGGGGCCGACGGTCATGGTGATGTCGTTGACGGCGACCACGTTGCCGAACCAGCGGGAGACGTGGTCGATGGAGAGCGTGGTCACAGGCCCACCTTCCGGTAGCGGCGCGTCAGGAGGCCGTAGCAGGCCGCGATCAGGCCGAGGGTGAAGAGGACGTACACCACGCCCTCGCCGTTCGTCGGGCCCACCCCGCCCGGGAAGGTGGAGCTCGCGCCGAGGAAGGCGGACTGCACACCGTCGATGAGGGTGACCGGTGAGAACAACCCGATCCAGGCGACCGCCCCGGAGCTGCCCTGGAACTCGGCGATCGCCTGGAGGGTGGAGACCGCTCCGTAGGAAATGGTCAGGACGGCGATCACGGCGGCGATGCCGAAGCCTCGGCGCGGGGTGACCGCGGCGATGACCAGGCCGATGCCGCCGAAGAGCAGTGAGAGCAGTGCCACGGAGACAAGTCCCTGGGCGAACCCCTTGGTCTGGTCAGCGAAGTCGAGTTCGGCCAGCAGCGCACCCACGTAGAGCACCAGCAGGGGAGCGGCGGTGAGGATGAACAGGGCGCAGGACAGGGCCGCGAACTTGGCGCGTACGTAGTCGGCGGTCTCGATGGGCCGCGAGAAGTACAGCGGCACGGTCTTGAAGCGCAGGTCGCGCGAGACGGACTGGGGTGCCTGCGAGGCGACGTACAGGCTGATGACGGCCTGCATGATGATCGCGTAGCGCGTGTAGTCGACGGGCAGTTCCTTCGCCTTGGTGGCGACCGCGACGGCCACCATGATGGCGGCGGGCACGCACATCACCACGAACAGCAGCATCGGCAGCACCTTGGACTTCACCGAGCGGCCGAGGCCGTAGGAGCCGCGCAGGGACTGCGAGAACAGCGAGATCCTGGCGTAGGAGCGGCCGAGGCGGGGGCCGTCGTAGGAGCGGTAACCGATGTTGTGGATGCGGGTCTGGTCACCCGATGCCGGTGCGGGTGTCCGCAGGGGCTGCTCAACCGCCATGGCCGACCGCCTCCTTCCGCTGCTCGCCGTCGCCGGTGTCGGGGCCGGCCGCGGTGTCGTTGTCGGTGTCGTTCTGGAAGACCTCGGAGATGTGGTGGCGGCGCTGTTCCATGCGCACCAGGCCGAGCCCGAGGTCGGCGATCACGTCCCGCACCAGGTCGTAGGTCTCCTCGCCCTGCGCCGTGAGCAGGAGGATGTGGCCGGCGCCCGGCAGTCCGCTGCCGTCCTGGACGGTCACCCCGCGCGCGTGGAGCGCCTCACGCGCCGCGCGGGTGCCGTCGGGGTGCTCGTCGGTGTCGGTGACCTCGATCGCGAGGGTCGTGGTGATCTGGGTGAAGTCCGTGGTGGAGCTGGAGCGCAGCAGCTTGCCGCCGTCGACGACGACCACGTGGTCGCAGGTGCGCTCGAGCTCGCCCAGCAGGTGGGAGGTGACCAGGACCGAGATGCCGAAGTCGGTGTGGATCCGGCGGATCAGGCCGAGCATCTCGTCCCGGCCGACGGGGTCGAGACCGTTGGTCGGCTCGTCCAGGAAGACCAGTTCCGGGTCGTGCACCAGGGCCTGGGCGAGCTTCACACGCTGTTTCATGCCGGTGGAGTAGCCGCCCATGGGGCGGTAGCGCTCCTCGTACAGGCCGACATGGCGCAGGGTGTCCGCGGTGCGCTCCCGCGCGGCGGTGGGCGGCAGGCCGGACATGCGGGCCATGTGCACGACGAACTCGGTGGCCGAGACGTCCGGCGGCAGGCAGTCGTGCTCCGGCATGTAGCCCACCCGCTCGCGAATGGCGGCGCCCTTGGTCGCGACGTCGAGGCCGAGCACTTCGGCGCGGCCCTCGGTGGCGGGGGACAGACCCAGAAGGATCTTGATCAGTGTGGACTTGCCGGCTCCGTTGGCTCCGACGAGTCCGGTCACACCGGGCCCGACTTCCATGGAGAGCCGGTCAAGCGCGGTCACCCTGGGGAACCGCTTGCTCAGGCTTTCGGTCGCGATCACAGTCACGTCCCCGACGTTAGTGGCACGCGCCACGTGGGTCGTCAGACCGGAGAGCCGTCTTGGGGTCCCCCTGGAGTCGTACGGGCCCGTAGGGGGCCTCCGTCGGGGAGTGGTGCGGGACACGGGTGGTGCGCCGGACGTCCGGGGGAAGCCGTGCTGCCGGGACGGCTGGCGGAAATCCCCGGCGGTTGTCCACAGGGACACCCAATTCCGCTGTGGATAACTACATCTGACTGTGGATCAAACATCCAAAGCAAAACCGATCGCGTGATGTGCGTCTCTACCGGCAGGCTGGGAGGATGGACGAAAGGCGCACCGTGAAGGTGTCGAAGTACCTCGCCAGGCATCTGCGTCATACTCCCGAGGAGATCGGGCTCGCCCTCGACGAGGCCGGTTGGGTCGAGATCGACACGTTGATCGCCGCGGCGGCCGCACACGGTTTCCGGTTCACCCGGGCGGAACTGGACCATGTGGTCGCCACCAACGACAAACAGCGCTTCACGATCGAGGGCACCCGGATCCGCGCCGGTCAGGGTCACAGCGTCGAGGTCGATCTGGGACTGCCGACGGCCGTCCCACCGCCGTACCTCTTCCACGGCACCGTCAGCCGTCACCTGGCCGCCATCCGCGCCGAGGGTCTGCTGCCCATGGACCGGCACGACGTGCACCTCTCCGCCGACCGTGCGACGGCGGCCCGCGTCGGCGCCCGCAGGGGCCGCCCGGTGGTCCTCCCCGTGGACGCGGCGGCCATGCACCGTGACGGTCACGTCTTCCGGGTGAGCGCGAACGGCGTGTGGCTGACCGCCGCCGTGCCCGCTCGGTACCTGCGGTTCCGCGAGCGCCACTGACACGGTGGCCCCCCGGCTCCCTCGGTTCCCCCCCGGCTCCCGGCTCCCCGGTTCCCGCCTCCGCGCGTTCCGCACGGGCGGCGCCGCCCGTGCTTCCCCGACGGCCGACGGCACTGCATGATCAGCGGTATGGACCACCTGCCCACCACCGAGGCCGCCGTCACCGCCCTTCGGGCACTCGCCGAAAGGTACGAGCGCGAGATCGAGGTCACCCATGGCGTAGGCGCCGACCAGACGTCACGCCGCACCGCGGCGGGCGTGGGGGTCACCATCGACCCGGACGGCTCCCTCCCCCATGAGGCCTACGTCGAGTTCGGCGGCCTGCCCCGGGTCAGTGTGCGGCTCTACCCCGAGGGCGACGCGCTGATCGACGTGGAGGGTGTGGAGTGTCCCGACATCCCCCGCGACGAGGTCCCGGCCTTCCTTCGCTCCGTCTTCGGCGGCCTCGCCCACGTCAGAGGGCGGCGCTTCCCACCGGGTTACTTCCTGATGGTGCCGCTGCCCGGGGACCGGACGCACAAGGAGTTCATCCCGATGATCGTCCTCACCCCCTGGCTGAGCGCGCGCGTGCGGTGACCGTTTCACGTGAAACATCCAGGCCCCCGGAGTCGGGCGGACGGCTCCCCGCGCCGGACGAATCCGTCACCGCGTCCGGGGAAGACGGGCGGAATGGGAGAGATCCGGGTCGGAACCTGCTCGTGGACGGACAGGGCACTGGTGTCCAGCGGCTGGTACCCCGCAGGCCGCCGCGACGCGGAGGGCAGACTGCGGCACTACGCCACGCAGTTCCCGGTGGCGGAGGTGGACTCCACCTATTACGGGCTGCCCAGCACCCGTAACAGTCTTCTGTGGACCGACCGCACCCCTGAGGGCTTCCGGTTCGACGCGAAGGCGTTCTCCCTGCTCACCGGGCACCCGACACGGCCCGAAGCGCTGCCCGCCGAACTGCGCCCGGCCCTCGCCCGGCAGCGGGGGCGGACCGGCATCGACCCCGGGCTGCTCGACGACGTGTGGGACCGCTACAGCGCGGCCCTCGAACCGCTGCGCGCGTCCGGCCGGCTGGGGACGCTGGTCTTCCAGTTCCCGCACCGGCTCGTACCGGGGAGGCCGGGGGTGGAGTTCCTGCGCCGGTGCCGTGAGCGTGCCGCGGGGTGGCCGATGGCCGTGGAGTTCCGGCACCCCGGCTGGTGGCGCGAGGAGCAGGTCGATGCGACGACCGCCCTGCTGACGGAGCTGGACACGGCCGCCGTGGCCGTGGACATGGTGCAGACGCTTCCCTCTTCCGTGCCACCGGTCGTACGGGTCACCACCCCGGAGCTCGCCCTGGTGCGCTTCCACGGCCGCAACAGCGCGTGGGGCACCGGCTCCAAGGAAGAGAGGTTCCGCCACTCGTACACGCCCGAGGAACTCTCCGAGTGGACACCGCGCGTCCGCGAGATGGCCGAGCGGGCTCGGGAGGTCCACGTCCTGTTCAACAACTGCTGCGGTGACGCCGCCGTCCGCGCCGCGCAGTCGATGCGGCACCTGCTCGGTCTCTCGTAGGGTCGTCCCCATGCGACTGAGCACTGTGATCCTGCCGATCGACCGCTGGCACGAGGGTGGCCGCGACAAGTGGCGGCGCGCCGAGGAGCTGGGCTTCCACGCCGCCTACACCTACGACCACCTGTCCTGGCGGACCTTCCGGGACGGCCCCTGGTTCGGCGCGGTCCCCACGCTCACCGCCGCCGCGGCGGCCACCGAACGGCTCCGGCTCGGCACACTCGTCACCTCGCCGAACTTCCGGCACCCGGTGACCCTCGCCAAGGAGCTGATCTCCCTCGACGACATCTCCGGTGGGCGCGTCACCCTCGGTATCGGCGCGGGCGGAACCGGTTTCGACGCCACCGCGCTCGGCCAGGAGCCGTGGACACCGCGTGAGCGGGCCGACCGCTTCGCGGAGTTCGTCCCCCTGCTCGACCGGCTGCTCACCGGGGCCTCCGTGTCGTACCAGGGCGACTTCTACGCGGCACACGAGGCCCGCGGCATCCCGGGCTGTGTGCAACGGCCCCGGTTGCCGTTCGCCGTGGCCGCCACCGGACCACGCGGGCTGCGGCTCGCCGCACGACACGGGCAGGCGTGGGTGACCACGGGCGACCCGAAGCTGTACGAGAACGGCACCCCCGAGCAGTCGGTTCACGCCATTCGCGGCCAGGTGGAGAAGCTGGCCGACGCCTGCGCCGCGCGCGGGCGGGACGTGACCGAACTGGACAAGATCCTGCTCACGGGATTCACCCCGGACCGGGGCCGGCCGCTGGAGTCACTGGACGCGTTCGTCGACTTCGCGGGCCGCCACATGGAGCTGGGATTCACCGAGATCGTGCTCCACTGGCCCATTCCGGACTCGGACTTCGCGGCGGACCGGAAGATCTTCGAGCGGATCGCCATGGAGGCGCCGGCGCAGCTTTCCTGAGCAGGAGCCCGGTCGGCGGGACGATGTCCGTGCCCCCGCGGCAACCGCTTCATCGGAGGCTCCGGGGAGCCTCCGAGAGCGGTAACCACTCACATGTGCGGAGTGCCGCACGGTCGTGCGGGCGCATACGGGACAATGACCGGGTGACCTCAGCGATCCGACAGCCCGCCGCTCCGGGCTCTCCCCAGTCCTCGACCTCGCTCGAGCGGGAAGACGGCCCCGTCGCCCCGCCGCGGCTCATCGCCACCGACCTCGACGGCACCCTGCTGCGCGACGACAAGTCGGTGTCCTCCCGCACGGTCGCCGCACTGGCCGCCGCCGAGGAGGCGGGTATCGAGGTTTTCTTCGTCACCGGCCGCCCGGCCCGCTGGATGGACGTCGTCAGTGACCACGTGCACGGTCACGGGCTCGCCATCTGCGGCAACGGCGCCGCCGTCGTCGACCTGCACGGCGGCCCCGGCGCCCACCGCTTCGTGAAGGTGCGGGAGCTCGCCCGGCCGAACGCGCTGGACGCGGTGCGGATGCTGCGCGACGCCGCACCGGGCACCGTCTACGCCGTCGAGCAGACCTACGGCTTCAACCAGGAGCCGGCGTACCCGAAGCTGCACATGGAGATCCCGGACCTCCTGGCCCCGGCCGAGGAGCTGCTGGCACCGGACGCCCCCACCGCCGACGAACCGGTGCTCAAGATCCTCGCCCACCACCCCGAACTCGACCCCGACGCCTTCCTCACCCTGGCGCGGCTGGCCGTCGGCACCCGTGCCAACGTCACCCGCTCCAGCCCGAGCGCCCTGCTGGAGATCAGCGGTCCCGACGTGTCCAAGGCGAGCACGCTCGCCCTGTGCTGCGCCGAACGCGGAATCTCACACGAGCAGGTCGTGGCGTTCGGGGACATGCCCAACGACATCGAGATGCTCACCTGGGCGGGCCGTTCCTACGCGATGGGCAATGCCCACCCGGACGTCCTCGCCGCCGCCTCGGGGCAGACGGTCGCCAACAACGAGGACGGAGTGGCCGTGGTGATCGAGCAGCTGCTCGCGGACCATTTCTGAGTGCCGGGGCTCGCTCAGAGGGTGAGGCCCCGTTGTGCGAGCCACGACACCGGATCCACCGCCGAGCCCATCTCCGGCGTGATGCGCACCTCGAAGTGCAGATGCGGTCCGGTGGAGTTGCCACTGGTCCCGGACTGGCCGATCCACTGCCCGGGCGAGACGCGGTCGCCCTGGTCGACGGCGACGGCGGCCAGATGGGCGTACTGCGTGTAGTAGCCGCCCGTGTGCTGGACCACGATCTCGATGCCGAAGGCCCCTCCGCAGGACACCTTCACCACCCTGCCCGCGCCCACGGACCGCACCGGCGTGCCGATCGGTACCGCGAAGTCCTGCCCGGTGTGCCGGTTCGCCCAGAGTGCGCCGCCACTCCCGTAGGACGCGGACAGCACATAGGTCTCCACCGGTGGCACCCAGGAGTCGGTGAACCGGAACTCCGGCTGGTCGAGCCGTACCGCACCACGGCAGGAGCCGGCTGTCACCGAGGCGTCCGCCTGCCCCTGCAGCTGCCACCGCGCGGTCTCGAGTTTCCGCTCGATGCCGTTCTTCAGGTCGGCGAGTTCCTTGTTCCGCTTCTCCAGCGCTTTCCACGCTTCCGCCGCCTTCGCCTCCTCGCGGGCGATCCGCGCCTCGGCCCGTGCGTTCTTCTCGATCGCGTTGTCGAGGGCCACATGCGCCTTCCACAGGACTCGCTGGCCCCGCATCATCTCCTCGGGGTCGTCCGCGAGGAGGATGTGCGCGGTCAGCGGCACCCCACCACCGGTGCGGTACTGGGACCGCGCGATCCGGCCCAGATCCCCGCGCAGGACAGCGGACTCCTCCCGCTCCCGGTCGAGCAGGTTCTCCAGTCGCTGTGCCTCGGCCTGCTGCCGGTCGGCCTCGCGCCTGCCCTCCTCGTACTTCAGGGTCGCCGCGGCCGCTTCCTCGTAAAGCCGCACCACCTGCGCGCTGACGCCGGACTCCGGACCGTGGCCGGGGGCCCGGGGCACCTCTCCGTCGGTGGGCCGGGCGGCGAGCACGGCGAGCGCGCACAGCGGCACGGCGACGAGCAGCGGATGACGGCGGGTGAGGCGCATGAGAGCGATCCTCGCGCCGCTCGGGCACCCGGGTCCTGTTCATGTCGTACGCCTGGGGGACCGTGCTACCCGGATGGACCAGTGGTACCGCCGAAAAGGATCCCCGACGGTCGGGGTTGACGCCCTGTCACACGTGCCCTCCGTGGTCACGCCGGCGGCGTCCCGGTCCCCGCGTCCCGGTCAGTTCACCACCGCCAGCCGGTCCGACTCGGCCTCGCGCCGCAGCATCCGCCGCAACGGTCCGGCCACGGCGGCCAGTTCCTCGTATGCTCCGCGCTGCACCACGCGTCCCTCGTCCAGCACGATCACCTCGTCCACCGCCGCCAGTCCGGCCAGCCGGTGGGTGATGAGCAGGGTCGTGCGGCCCTCGGTGGCGGCCAGCAGATCGGCGGTGAGCGCGTCCGCGGTCGGCAGGTCGAGGTGCTCCGCGGGCTCGTCCAGCACCAGCACGGGGAAGTCCGCGAGCAACGCCCTGGCCAGCGCCAGGCGTTGCCGCTGGCCTCCGGAGAGCCGTGCCCCGTGCTCACCGACGAGGGTGTCCAGGCCGTCGGGCAGGCCTTCGGCCCACTCCAGGAGCCTGGCACGGGCGAGCGCGTCGCGCAGTTCGCCCTCGGTGGCGTCCCGCTTCGCGAGCAGCAGGTTCTCGCGCACCGAGCTGTCGAAGAGGTGGGCGTCCTGCGCGCACAGTCCGACCAGCCGTCGCACGTCGTCGCCGTCCAGGGCGTACGCGTCCACACCGGCCAGTGTGTACGAGCCCGCTCCCGGGTCCAGGAACCGCAACAGCACCTGGGCGAGCGTCGTCTTGCCGGAGCCGGACGGGCCGACCACCGCGACCCTCCGGCCCTCCTCCAGCCTCAGGTCCAGCCCGGCGAGCGCGTTCCGTTCCTGCCCGGCGTGCCGGGCCTCGAGCCCCTTGACCACGAGCGGGAACGGCGACGCGGGCGCCTGCCGGGGCCGTTCCGGCTCCTGTACGGGCACCGGGGCGTCCAGCACCTCGTACACGCGCTCGGCGCTCTTGCGCACCCGCTGCCGGTGCTGCACGGCGAGCGGCAGTCCGAGTACGGCCTCGAAGGCCGCCAGCGGGGTGAGGACGACAACGGCCAGCGCCACGCCGTCCAGCCGGCCGGCGGAGACCGCCTGCACTCCGACGAGGGCCGCGGCCGTGACGGTCAGGCCCGAGATCAGTGCGGTGAGTCCGTCTCCGAGGGCGGTGGCGGTGGCCGCGCGCGAGGCGATCCGGGTGAGCACTCCGTCGGCCCGCCGTGTCTCCGCGGTCCGCGTGGGCAGGGCGCCCGCGACCGTCAGCTCCGCGGTTCCGGTGAGCAGGTCGGTGACGCGGGTCGCGAGGACTCCGCGGGCGGGCGCCAGTCGGCGCTCCGCACGCCGGGCCACGGCGCCCGTGATCGCCGGTACACCGGCTCCCGCCGCGAGCAGTCCGGCCGCGAGCACCGCTCCGGCCTCGGGGAGCAGCCAGGCCGTGAAGCCGACGGACAGGGCCGAGACGACCACCGCCGCACCCGCCGGAAGCAGCCAGCGCAGCCAGTAGTCCTGCAGTTCGTCCACGTCGGCGACCAGCCGGGAGAGCAGATCGCCCCGGCGTGTCCCCCGCAGTCCGGCAGGGGCCAGCCGCTCCAGCCGCCGGTACACGGCGACCCTGGTGTCGGCCAGCGTCCTCAGCACCGCGTCGTGCGACACGAGTCGCTCGGCGTACCGGAACACGGCCCGGGAGATGCCGAAGGCCCGCGTCGCCGTCACGGCGATCATCAGATAGAGCACGGGCGGCTGCTGCGAGGCCCGGGAGATGAGATATCCCGACGTCGCCATGAGGCCCACGGCGCTGCCCAGCGCGATGCTGCCGAGTACCAGCGCGAACATGAGCCGCCCTCGCCGGGCACCGGACAGGGCGCGGACGCGGGCCAGCGCTCCCCGCGCGCCGGTCTCCGCGCCGGTTTCTGTCGGGGCGTCCTCCGTCCCGGATCCCGCCGTGCCCTCGACGGAGGCGGAAGCGGCGCCGGAGGAGTGTTCGGCGGGCAGGGGCTCCCGGTCGACGTCGGCGTGGTCCTCCGGTCCGGACCGCGCCCGGTCCCCGGGGGCGGGCTCCGTGACGCGCACCACGCGGTCCGCCACCGCCAGCAGGGCGGGCCGGTGTGCCACCAGCAGCACGGTCCGGCCGGCCGCCAGCCGCCGTACCGCCGCCACGACCTCGGCCTCGGTGGCCCCGTCCAGCGCGGCCGTCGGCTCGTCGAGCAGCAGCACGGGCCGGTCCGCGAGGAAGGCACGGGCCAGCGCGAGCCGTTGCCGCTGTCCTGCGGACAGTCCCGCCCCGTCCTCTCCCAGCACGGTGTCGGCGCCCTCGGGCAGCGCGTCCACGAATTCCAGGGCACCCGCGTCCCGCAGGGCGCGGCGGACGGCTTCGTCGTCCGCGTCGGGCCGGGCCAGGCGTACGTTCTCGGCGATCGTCCCGGCGTACAGGTGCGGTCGCTGCGGCACCCAGGCCACCCGGCTGTGCCACTGCGCCGGATCGACACCGGTGAGGTCGGCTCCCCCGATCCGCACCCGTCCCTCGGTCGGCCGTACGAAGCCCAGCAACACGTTCAGCAACGTCGACTTGCCGGCCCCGCTCGACCCGACGAGCGCGACCGTCTCCCCGGGCTCGACGGAGAAGGACACCTTCGACAAGGCGTCCGCCGACCGTCCGGGGTAGCGGACGGTCACGTCCTCGAAGGACAGGGCGCCCGACGGCACCGCGCCGGTGCCCGGCGTCGGCGCGGGTGTTTCCAGAACCGAGAAGATCTCCTCGGCGGCGGCCAGCCCTTCCGCCGCGGCGTGGTACTGCGTACCGACCTGCCGCAGCGGCAGATACGCCTCGGGCGCGAGGATCAGGATGACCAGGCCGGTGTACAGGTCCATCTCGCCGTACACGAGCCGCATGCCGGTCGTCACGGCGACCAGCGCCACCGAGAGGGTGGCCAGAAGTTCCAGCGCGAAGGAGGAGATGAAGGCGATCCGCAGGGTCCGCATGGTCGCCCGGCGGTATTCGGCGGTGATCCGTCGGATCGACTCCGCCTGCGCCTTGGCCCGCCCGAACACCTTCAGCGTCGGCAGTCCGGCGACGACGTCCAGGAAGTGACCGGACAGCCGGGACAGCAGCTCCCACTGCCGGTCCATCCGGGACTGGGTGACCCAGCCGATCAGCACCATGAAGACCGGGATGAGCGGCAGCGTGACGACGATGATCGCCGCCGAGACCCAGTCCTCGGTGACGATCCGCGCCAGCACCGCCACCGGGACGACCACAGCGAGCCCCAGCTGGGGCAGATAGCGCGAGAAGTAACCGTCGAGGGCGTCGACCCCACGGGTCGCCAGGGCGACCAGCGAACCGGTCCGCTGCCCGGTCAGCCACCCCGGGCCGAGCGCCGTGGCCCGCTCCAGCAGTCGGCCCCGCAGCTCCGACTTGACCGCCGCGCTCGCCCGGTGCGCGGCCAGCTCGGTGAGCCAGCCGACCACGGCGCGGCCGACCGCGACACAGGCCAGGAGCATCACGGGAGTGCCGAGTTCGGCCAGGGCCAGACCGTGCTGGAAGGCGCCCACCACCACCTCGGCGATGAGCATGGCCTGAGCGATCACCAGGCCCGCGCCGAGGGCGCCCAGGGTGACGACCGCCACCAGGAAGAACCGAGTGGCACGGGTGTAGCGGAGCAGTCGCGGATCGATCGGTTTCACGTGAAACACACCTCAGTGCACGGGGTCGGCGATGTGCTGGGTGCCGATCCGCTTGCGGAAGACCCAGTACGTCCAGCCCTGGTAGAGCATGACGAACGGCGTGGCGATCACCGCGAGCCAGGTCATGATCTTCAGGGTGTAGGGGCCGGAGGAGGCGTTGGTGACGGTGAGGCTCCAGTCGGCGTTCAGCGTGGACGGCATGACGTTCGGGAAGAGCGTCAGGAAGAGCATCGCCACGGCGGCCACGATGGTGACGCCGGACAGGGTGAACGACCATCCCTCGCGTCCCGCCCGGTTGGCCGCCAGGGCGCCGACCAGCGCGGCGACCGCGACCACCAGCGCGACCAGACTCGCGCCGTCACCGCCCTCGGCCTGCGTCCACAGCAGGAAGACCAGGGCCAGGACGGCCGTGGCCAGCCCCACGCGCTGTGCCAGCTGCCGTGCCCGCCCCCGGATCTCGCCGACGGTCTTGAGCGAGGCGAACACCGCACCGTGGAAGGTGAAGAGCGTCAGCGTGACCAGACCGCCCAGCAGGGCGTACGGGTTGAGCAGGTCCCAGACATTGCCCACGTACTCGAACTCGGAGTCGATCTTCACTCCGCGCACGATGTTCCCGAACGCCACGCCCCAGAGGAAGGCGGGGATGAGCGAGGTCCAGAAGATCGCCGTCTCCCAGTTGCGCTGCCAGCGCTCCTCCGGCCGCTTCGCCCGGTACTCGAAGGCGACACCCCGGACGATCAGGCAGACCAGAATGACCAGCAGCGGCAGGTAGAAGCCGGAGAAGAGCGTGGCGTACCACTCGGGGAAGGCGGCGAAGGTCGCGCCGCCGGCCGTGAGCAGCCACACCTCGTTGCCGTCCCAGACGGGACCGATGGTGTTGATCAGCACCCGCTTCTCGGTACGGTCCCGGGCTAGCAGCCGGGTGAGGATCCCGATCCCGAAGTCGAAGCCCTCCAGGAAGAAGTAGCCGATCCACAGGACGGCGATCAGGACGAACCAGACGTTGTGCAGTTCCATGACTGTGGCTCCCTCGGCCTAGTACGAGAAGGCCATCGGCTTGTCGGCGTCACGGGGATCGCCGCCGATCTTCGTGGGCGGGTTGAGGTCGGCCTCGGTCAGCTCGGGCGGACCTGCCTTGACGTACTTGGCGAGCAGCTTGACCTCGATGACGGCCAGGACGGCGTAGAGCAGGGTGAAGACGCTCATCGAGGTGATGACCTCGGCCTGGGACACACCGGGGGAGACCGCGTGGCGGGTCTGCAGCACGCCGTAGACGACCCAGGGCTGTCGGCCCATCTCGGTGAAGATCCATCCCCAGGCGTTGGCGATCAGCGGGAACGCCATCGTCCAGAGCGCCAGGCGCCAGTACAGCCGGGTGAGCCGTGCCCCGAGCGGCTTCTTCAGCAGCACCAGATGCGGGACCTCGTCCTCCCCGGTGCGCAGGGCGGCCGGCAGCAGGAACCTCTTCCGGGTGAGCCAGAGCCCCAGCAGGGCGAGCGACAAGGACGCCATGCCGAAGCCGATCATCCAGCGGAAGCTCCAGTAGGCGACGGGGACGATGGGCTTGTAGTCACCGGGCCCGAACTCCTCCTGCAGGGCCTCATTGGTGTCGTTGATCCCGGGCACGTGCGACTCGAAGTCACCGTGGGCGAGGAAGGACAGCAGCCCGGGGATCTCCAACGCGACCTCGTTGTGCCCCTTGTCGACGTCTCCGTACGCGAACACGGAGAACGGTGCCGGTCCCTCGCCGTCCCACAGCGCCTCCGCGGCGGCCATCTTCATCGGCTGCTGCTCGTACATGACCTTGCCGAGGGTGTCCCCGCTGACCGCGGTGAGCAGCCCGCCGATCGCCATGGTGACCAGGCCGAGCCGGAGCGACGTCCGCATCACGGTGATGTGCTTCTTGCGTATCAGGTGAAAGGCCGCGATGCCCACCACGAAGGCGCCGCCCGTCAGGAAGGCCGCCGCGAAGCTGTGGAAGACCTGGTTGAGCGTGGTGTTCTGGGTGAGCACCAGCCAGAAGTCGGTGAGCTCGGCGCGGCCCTTCTCCTCGTTGATCCGGTAGCCGACCGGGTGCTGCATCCAGGAGTTGGCCGCGAGGATGAACCAGGCGGACAGCAGGGTGCCGAGCGAGACCATCCAGATGCAGGCCAGGTGGATCTTCTTGGGCAGCTTGTCCCAGCCGAAGATCCACAGGCCGATGAAGGTGGACTCGAAGAAGAAGGCGAGCAGGGCCTCGAAGGCGAGCGGGGCGCCGAAGACGTCACCGACGAACCGCGAGTAGTCGGACCAGTTCATGCCGAACTGGAACTCCTGCACGATGCCGGTGACCACGCCCATCGCGATGTTGATCAGGAAGAGCTTGCCCCAGAACTTCGTCGCCCTGAGGTACTTCTCCTTGTCGGTGCGCACCCAGGCGGTCTGCAGCCCGGCGGTGAGGGCGGCCAGTGAGATCGTCAGGGGAACGAAGAGGAAGTGGTAGACGGTGGTGATACCGAACTGCCATCGCGCCAGGGTTTCCGGCGCCAGAGCCAGGTCCACGTCGTCGCTCCTTACATCGCTGCGTCACAGCGGCCGCTTGATCCTGTTCGTCCCCCACATTTCGGAAGAAACAGGATGCGCTTGTGAACGCGTTCACATTCACAAGCAATTATGACCTACTGCTTTTCGCATCCGGAAGGGGGGTCCCCTGTGACGTCAACCCCTTGAGCGTCGCTCTGTGGGGCGGAGCCGACGTGAGGCGGCCTGGAAAAGGTCCGCGAGCGGCTCGGAGGAGACGAGCCGACGACAAGCCGCCCGGGGGAGGAACGTCGACAGCCGGCCGACGGCTGATCCGTCGGCCGGCTGTCACGGCCGTGGGACCGAGGCGGTCCGGGCCCGGGCGGCTACAGCTCCCTGCGGAAGGCCTCCGTCACCTTCAGGAAGATGTCATTGGCCTCGGTCTCGCCGACCGTCACCCGCGTCCCCTCCCCGGGGAACGGCCTGACGACCACACCCGCCTGCTCACACGCCTGCGCGAACGCCGCCGTGCGCTCCCCCAGCCGCAGCCACACGAAGTTGGCCTGGCTCTCGGGCACCTTCCAGCCCTGAGCGCGCAGCGCGTCCATGACCCGGTTGCGTTCACACACCAGTGAACCGACCCGGCCGATGAGCTCGTCCTCGGCACGCAGCGAGGCGATCGCCGCGTCCTGCGCGAGCTGGCTCACGCCGAACGGCACCGCCGTCTTGCGCAGCGCCGCGGCCACCGGCTCGTGGGCGATCGCGAAACCCACGCGCAGCCCGGCCAGCCCGTAGGCCTTGGAGAAGGTCCGCAGCACACAGACATTGGGCCGCTCCCGGTAGATCTCCACACCGTCCGGCACCTCGGGGTCACGGATGAACTCACGGTAGGCCTCGTCGAGCACCACCAGGACGTCGCGGGGCACCCGGTCGAGGAAGCGCTCCAGTTCGGCCCGCCGCACCACCGTGCCGGTCGGGTTGTTGGGGTTGCACACGAAGATGAGCCGGGTCCGGTCGGTGACCGCCTCGGCCATCGCGTCGAGATCGTGCACGTCGCCCGGGGTGAGGGGCACCTGCACCGGGGTGGCGCCGCTGATCCTGGTGATGATCGGGTACGCCTCGAACGAGCGCCAGCCGTAGATCACCTCGTCGCCGGGGCCCGAGGTGGCCTGCAGCAACTGCTGGGCGATGCCCACCGAACCGGTGCCGGTGGCCAGGTGGGAGACCGGGACGGCGAAGCGGTCGGCCAGCTCCGCCATCAGGGCCGTGCAGGCCATGTCGGGGTAGCGGTTGAAGGAGGACGCCGCGGAGGCGATGGCCTCCATCACCCCGGGCAGCGGTGGATACGGGTTCTCGTTGGAGGACAGCTTGTAGGCCACCGGACCATCGGCCGCCGCCGGCTTGCCCGGTTTGTACGTGGGGATACCCTCCAGCTCGGCGCGCAGTTTGGGGCTCGTCTCGCTCACCGCAGTCCTCCTCCGAAGACCGGCGGCCCATGACTGCCGCCGACATCCAATACTGCTCACCTTATGAGGATTCGACGCGACGGAGTAGAGACGCCGCTACGTGAGGGCACCGCCGCACAAGGGCGCCGTTGCGTGCGCGCGTACAACGGCAGCAGGAGCCGCCTCCGCTCCCTTCGCTTCCACCGCTTCCTCCGTCCCTTCAGCAACAGGGGCATCCCCGTGTGAAGGCTCACAAAGGGCGCCCGGCCCGGGGGCGCGCCGCACATATATCTACGCGCCGGTGGCTTGCGCCGTGGCGCGCATCCCCCATGCAGGTGAGTTGAGACCTCTTCGCAACATCCCCCCCTCAGCAGGCTTGCACGCGCCGACACGTCAGGTCTTGGCATTGGAACGTTCAACATCCTTGCTTTGCAAGGAACTCACCCGTTAATGATCATGCAGAAACGTGCCTGTCAACGCATGCATATGCGTCCGCCCTACCCCACCGCATGAGCCCTACTATCGGCTCGCCATGACAGCAGCAGGGAAGCACCAGGTGAGCCGCGCGGAAACCTCACGCCGAGGCAGCAAGCCGGGTCGAGCGGGCATCAGGGACGTGGCCGCCGCCGCCGGAGTCTCCATCACGACCGTCTCCGATGCCCTCAACGGCAAGGGCAGGCTCCCGGACGCCACCCGGCGCCACGTCCGCGAGGTCGCCGACAGACTGGGCTACCGGCCCTCGGCCGCCGCCCGCACGCTCCGTACCGGCAAGTCGGGACTCATCGGCCTGACCGTGACGACGTACGGGGAAGAACCTTTCACCTTCACGGAGTTCGCGTACTTCGCCGAGATGGCGCGTGCCGCCACCTCCGCCGCGCTCGCCCGCGGCTACGCCCTCGTGATCCTCCCCGCGACCTCCCGGCACGACGTGTGGTCCAACGTCGCTCTGGACGGCACGGTCGTCATCGACCCCTCGGACCAGGATCCGGTCGTCAGTGAGCTGGTCCGGCAGGGCTTACCGGTCGTCTCCGACGGCCGCCCGGCCGGTTCGCTCCCGGTCACGGCCTGGGTGGACAACGACCACGAGGCCGCGGTGCTCGGCATCCTCGACCACCTGGCCGCCGCGGGGGCCCGTCGCATCGGCCTGCTGACCGGGACCACGACCGACACCTACACCCACCTGTCGACCACCGCGTATCTGCACTGGTGCGAGCGCGTCGGCCAGGACCCGGTCTACGAGTCCTACCCGGCACACGATCCGTGCGCCGGCGCCGTCGCCGCCGACCGGCTGCTCGCCCGCCCCGACCGCCCCGACGCCGTCTACGGCCTGTTCGATCCCAACGGCACCGATCTGCTCGCCGCCGCGCGCCGCTACGGCCTGCGCGTCCCGGACGACCTGCTGCTCGTCTGCTGCAGCGAGTCCACCGTCTACGCCAGCACCGAGCCGCCCGTCACCACGCTCTCGCTCAAACCACGACGCATCGGCACCGCTGTGGTCCAGCTGCTCATCGACGCCATCGAAGGGGTCGATCCGGAACACACGGTGGCGCAGGTGATACCCACCGAGCTGATCGTGCGCACCTCGTCGCAGCGCCGGCCACCGCGCACCACGGTCAGCCCGCCGCGATCGCCGGCCTGACCGGCAGGGAAACCGCGGATCCCCGTAAAGGACGACCGGGCCGACCGCCCGAACACGGACGTACGCGGTCCACGGAGGAGCCGACGCGGCCGGGTGGCCTCACCACGAGCAAAAATGCCGACAAACGGGGTGAAAGCCGCGGCGAGTCGGCGTCTTGGTCCGATTCACCACCCCTGGGTCATCACATGGCACGATCCGCGTTCCTATGATGGGCCCACGACACCGCGGGCCGCTGCGACCAGGCAGTCCGACGCGGTGCAGCTGCGGCTTGATGGTGGAGGGGTCGATGACTCAGGGGGCCGGTCAGGGACCCGGGGCGGAGCGCACACCGACGGTGCGCGACTTCCGGGTGCCCGCGTACATCCACGAGACCGGTCCGTACGCCCACAGCATGCACCCCGGAGACGCGGCGGCGGCCCCGCCGCCCTCGGAGAGCCTCCCGGAGGGATACACGCCCACGCGTCGGGACCTCCCGATCATCAATCGGGGTGACACTGTGCAGGTGATCGTCGACCCCGCGGCCGTCTCCGCCCCACAGCCCCCCACCGGGCCCGGCCCGCTGTACGTGGTCGGGGACGTCCACGGGTACCTCGACGAACTGGTCGCCGCCCTCCAGGAGCAGGGCCTCATCGACTCCGCGGGCCAGTGGTGCGCCGGCCCCGCCCGGCTGTGGTTCCTCGGGGACTTCACCGACCGGGGACCGGACGGCATCGGCGTCATCGATCTCGTGATGCGGCTGTCCGCCGAGGCCGCCGCGGCCGGCGGCTACTGCAAGGCCCTGATGGGCAATCACGAACTGCTGCTGCTCGGCGCCAAGCGGTTCGGCGACACCCCCGTCAACTCCGGAGCGGGCACCGCCACCTTCCAGGCGGCCTGGCTCCTCAACGGCGGGCAGAAAGCCGACATGGACCGGCTCCAGGACCACCACCTGCAGTGGATGTCCCGCCTGGACGCCGTCGAGGCCGTCGACGACCATCTCCTGCTGCATTCCGACACCACCGCCTACCTCGACTACGGCCACTCCATCGAAGAGGTCAACGACACCGTCCGCGAAACGATCACCCGCAATGACGCCGACGAGGTCTGGGACCTGTTCCGCAAGTTCACCAAGCGGTTCTCCTTCCGTGACGAGGGGGGCGCCGAAGCGGTGCGCTCCCTGCTGAATACGTACGGCGGCACCCGGGTCGTTCACGGCCACAGCCCCATTCCGTACCTGCTGGGCGAAGTCGGTTCCGAGGACGGCGGGGACGACAGCGGTCCCGTCGTCGAGGGCCCGCACGTCTACGCCGAGGGACTGGCCATCGCGATGGACGGCGGCGTGACGATGGCCGGAAAACTGCTGGTCCAGAAGCTGCCACTCGCCAAGTGAGCGGGCTTCGGGCCGGGTGTCGCCGGCCCGGGACCGCACCGGACAGCGGCCAATTTCGGTAAACCCCCTGTCATGGCGCACCGTCAGCGCTCTACCATCGGCTTATCCGTAGCAGGCTCCCCTCCGTTTCTGCCCGACGGCTCGTCGGCATGTCGAGCCACAAGCCCTACGGAGCATCGGGGGATGCACATGAACAGCGTTCCGCAGCACCTGTCGACCGAGGACCGCCAGGAATACGAGCGGATTCTCGATGAGGTACTGCGCTCCGCACCACACCGCCCGGAGCTGACCGCTGTCGGTCAGCGGCTCGATTCCGAACAACTGCGCACCATGGCCCTCAATGCCACCGCGATCATCACGGCGGCCGCGGCGACCGAGTACCAGCACTACACCAAGGTCCGCAAGGAACTGCGCCGGCAACGGGAGTCGGCCACCCCGGCCGTGGGCGAGTCGGGCTCCTCCGAGCCGGAACCCGGCGCGGCGGGGCTCGCCGCCGCCATGGGAGAGGTCGCCGAGACCACGGGCGCGGGTGTGGTCGCCGTCATCGCCGTTCTGGCACCCGTCCTGGCCGGAACGGCGGCCGTGATATTCCTGCTCGTCGGCTACATCCTGCGCATGCTCGACTCCGGCGCGGCCTTCACCCGGACCATGCTCACCACGGGCTGGACGTTCGTCGCCGTGACCGCGGTCGCCATCCTGGTCGCCGCCGTGGGCCTGCTCCTCACCGCGCTGCGCAACAAGCCCTCGGCCCGGAACGGGCCGTACCCGGAAGTCGACAAGGAGTTGGCCCTGGCCAGGGACGCCTGGCACGAGGCACTGCTGGAGCGGGGGATCATGCCGTTCCTGCGGGACGCCCTCACCGATCCCGGCACGGCGGCCGCACTGCGCTCCGCGGCACCGTCCGAACCGACCAGCCGTATTCCGAACCTCGGCTACCACCGGCCGGGATTCACCAGCCCCGGCCACGGCCCGACCCGCGGCCCGCGGCCGAGCTACTCGAGCCCGGACTACAGCAGCCCGGACTTCGGAGGACCGGAACACCGGCCCGAGTAGTCGGACGCAGCCGAGGCCCCGGCCCGGTTCCGGAGTCGTCGGCCGGCGCGCCCGGGCCAGGTCGTGTCCGGGGCAGGTCGTGTCCGGGGCAGGTCACGCCCGGGACAGGTGGTCACCGGGTCAGATCATCACCCGGTCGGGCCGTGCTCCCGGTCACAGGATGCCCGCCCGGCTCGCAGCCGTGATCCACAGCGGGAACTCGGACAGCAGACGGTCGTACAACTCCGGGTCCGGCACGGTGGCGATGTCGTCGACGGCGAAGAAGCCGACGTTGTCGACGCGGCGTCCGGGCAGCGTGTCGAATCGTTCCAGCACGCCGTAGTTCGACCGTCCGAGCCCCACGAACTGCCAGAAGACAGGTTCCTCCACCGCTTCGCGGAGCTCCCGCTCGATCTCGGTGTTCCGGTAGACCCCGCCGTCGGAGAAGAACAGCACGAGCGTCGGGGCCGCCACGGGATTGTTCCTGACGAACGAGCGGATCTCGGCGATGACCTTCTGTTCCTCGTTCTGGATGCCGACCTCCCGCATGTCGACCTGACGTGGGTCCAGGCCCTTCTTCCGCCCGCGCCGGAAGAGGCTCATCTCCCCCACCCGCACGTGCAGCCGGAGCCAGTCGGGCAGCTCGCCCAGCCGCAGGTCCGGCAGCCGTGCCGGATGCGAGGCGAACGTCCAGGCCTGCATCTCACCGTCGTCGTCCAGCTGCGCGGCGACCGCGGTCATGCGCTCGACGACGTCCGCCACGACTCCCCTGGAGTACTGGGGCGCCATGGAGCCGGAGGCGTCCAGTACGAGGACGACGCGCGCGGTGGTCTCGGCGGCCCCGTGCTTGCGCAGACTGACGGCCACCTGCTCCTTGCGCAGCGACAGCCGCTTGCGCATGTCCACCGGCAGCCGCTCCTCTTCCTCGGTGAGGCGCGGAGCGGCCGGAACCGGAGGCGCCGGAGCGGGATGCACCGGAGCGGCGGCGGCAGGTGTGACGGGGGACGCGGCGGCCGGGGTCACGGCGGCGGGGGCCGGCGGGGGAGCGTCGTCCACGGTGATGCCGAAGTCGGTGGCCAGTCCCGCGAGTCCGGAGGCGTACCCCTGGCCCACCGCGCGGAACTTCCACTTCCCCTGGCGCCGGTACAGCTCGCCACCGATGAACGCGGTCTCCGTGCCGGCCACCATGTCGAACCGGGCGATCTCGGCCCCCGCCCCGGCGTCGATCAGCCTGAGCACCAGCCCCGGGACCTGGCCGAAGGTCCCGCCGTCGGACGACGCGCACAGCGCGATCCGCTCAACGGCCGGTTCCAGCAGGCGCAGGTCGACCTCGACCGTGTCGGTCGCGGTACCGACGGAGCTCCGCTTCCCCAGATGCGTCACAGCGTCGGAGCCGTGCCGCGGCTGGTTGTAGAAGACGAAGTCGCCGTCGTTCCGCACCCGTCCGGCCGCCGTGAGCAGGAGGGCCGACGCGTCGATGTCGGGCACACCGGCCCCGGCGGTCCAAGCAAGCTCGGCGCGCACCACCGGGGCGTCGACGGGAAGGTTGGACCCCTTGCTCATTGATTGCGCTGTCATGGCACACAGTCTGCCGATCCGTCCCCATGAGCGGCGAGGGGGGCGGGTTCGAACCCGCCCCTGCAAGGGCTGCCGTTCGGACTGCCCGGTCGGGGTCGACATGGCCACCTACAAGGCGGAGTTCCTCCACCACCACTACGCCGGC